>JACPAK010000003.1 GCA_016180845.1 Deltaproteobacteria bacterium | reverse complement strand
GGCCGGGAGTGCTGAGGCGATCAGTCGGACAAATACCTTGTTTAATGCGAACATCGGGTCTCAAGGGGCGGTCTACGATCCGACGAAGGCCGATGCCACCTTTACGAGTAATCTGGGCACGATCACGGCAACCGGGACGAGCACGGTCGACACCTGTCTCAGTACTGCGACGACGGATGCGACAAGGCTTGCCTGTTATTCGACAGGAAGTGGCGGGACGACGACAACCACAACAACCAAGAGGGCAGATGCCGAGATCTGTACCGCCAGCACTGAATGTACTTCTGGCTATTGCGGTGGCACCTCTATAGATCGGCGTTGTATGCCAAACGGAACGGGGCAGGTGGGTCATGTCTGTTCTGTTAGTGCTAACTGCGGTTTAGCGATCTGCACCGGTGGGTTCTGTATCGCGAATGGTCTCCCGGCAGCCCCGAGTACTATTACGGTGACGAGGGGTAGTGTGACGTCAGAGAATTGTCCCCTCTTTGCTGTTGGTGACGCCGGTGGGACGGGGACGATGACGGTTGCGTCGAATCCTGCACAGACCTCGACGACCTTTGGTGCGAGTCTTCCTGTTACGACCGGCACCATGGATGACAGCTTTGATACTGTATCGAGTAGCGATAATACTCAATCAATGGCGGGGACCAAGAGTGGTAACACCTGGTCGATTACGATGACCACTACCTATAATGACATTGGTGGAGTCATGGGGAATTGTAATGTGACCTACTCTCAAACCCTGTCTGGAGCGATCTCACCGCTCTCTTGTACCTCAGTGACGGAGACGCTGACGGTTCTTTCAGGGGGAGAGGCGGCCAACTGTATGACGGTGGTGGGGAGTAACACCGAGGGTGCTACCTGTACCGCGGTATTTGCGAATGCCACCTGTAGTCAGTAGAAATAAATTGATCCTTCCCAGTTCTTCGGTAAACTTGGATCCTTAATGTCTTTGAGGTCCTTTCTCCTGCTATTCCTTCTTTTGGTCCCATCGTTTCTGAACGCGAGCCCCTTTGATCCGAAGCTCAAATGGAAGACTCTCAAGACTGCCCACTTCGCGATCCATTTCTATGAAGGAGAAGAGGAGGTGGTCGAACGGCTCGTGGAGGTTACGGAAGAGGCGTACCAGATCCTCTCCAAAAAATTTGATGCCTATCCGGTCGGACGGACAGAGGTCGTCGTCGTCGATCAGGAGGATGCCGCAAACGCCTTCGCGATGGTGATCCCGTACAATATGATCCTGCTCCGCGCCGTGGCCCCGACACCGGATAGCAATCTCGCCGATTATGACGAATGGCTTCGAGAGGTCTTCCTCCATGAGTATACCCACATTATCCATATCAGTGACACGCGGTATCCGGCGAAGGCGCTGAAGCTGATCGTCGGTAAGCTCATGGCCCCGAATGGGCTCTCGCCCGGTTGGGTCCCGGAGGGGATCGCGACTTATATGGAGACGGCGGAGACGACGCGAGGACGGGGTCGATCTTCTTATACGGAGATGTTGCTTCGGACCGATATCCTGAACGATCAGTTCCTGAAGCTCGATCAGATGGCGGGGGTTCAATACTCCTGGCCCGCCTGGCGTGCTCAATATCTCTACGGCGTCGCCTTTTGGAAATATCTTTCAGAGACGTATGGTGAAGAGAAGATCATTGACTTCAGCCACCGCTACGGCGCCTCGCTCTGGTTTTTTTCGCTGAACAACAAGGCGAAAAAGTCTTTTGGGAAAAGTTTCTATGATCTCTGGGAGGATTGGAAGGGCGAATTGTTGGTTCGTTATACAAAGGTGAAGGAGTCAGTCGGCAAGAGAGGCATGCGTGAAGGGGAACCCTGGCTTGAACCTGAAAGAGGCGAATCTTTCAATCTGCCTCGCTTTTCACCTTCTGGGGATTCGCTCGTCTATCTGACGACCTCGATCCATCATCGGACGGAATTGAGGCTTCGTGATCTGCAAAATGGGAAGGAAAAGGTTCTTCTGAAAAAGAAGGATATCCAGCAGCTCTCCTTTTCTCCCGATGGATCCAAGATTCTTTATTCGAGTATCGGCCGTCATAAACGTTATTATAATTATTCGGATCTCCATGAGATCGATATCGAATCGAGGAAATCAAAAAAACTCACAAAAGGGCTCCGGCTCAGGGATCCTGATTATTCACCGGATGGAAAGAGGGTGGTTTGTGTCCAGAATCAAATGGGGCGCTCGAGGCTCGTCGTTTATGATCTCGAAGAAAAAAATCTGGAGGAGTGGGGGGAGGCAGAGGTTCCGGTCGGAACGGAGTTCAATCATCCCCGCTGGTCTCCCGATGGAAAATGGATCGCTGTCTCCATCCATGAGAAAGGACAACGCGACCTCTGGCTCGTTGATGCGGAGACGGGGAAGAAGAGGAAGAAGATAACGAACGACAGGGGGGTGGAAGACAGACCCGAATGGGGCAGACGAGGGCGGTATCTCTACTATTCTTCGGACAGAGAGGGGATCTACAACATTCATCGCTATAATCTTCAGACCGGTCGACAGGAGAAGATAACTAACCTCCTCACGGGCGCCTTCGATCCGACCGTCTCCGCGACCGGCGAGCTTGCCTTTAGCTATTATAATGGGAGGGGGTTTGAGATTCGGCAGTGCCGGCAGCAGGGCTGTTTCGCTTCGTCGGCTAGTGCCTCCGCGCTCACCCTCATGGGCCCAGCAGGTCATGAACCTTCGCGCATAGAAGCCGCGCGTTTTCATGCCCCGCTGGGCCTCATGGGGTCCCCGACCGCTCCCGGCAAACCCGACTCGCTCTCCAGCCCTGCTGCCGGCACTATTTCCTCGTACACCCCCTTTCCCAAACTGCTGATTCCCCGTTACCTCCTCCCCGGCGCCGCGCTGATCGACAACGCCCTCTTTCTCTCGGCGATAATCAGCAACAATGATCCCCTCATGCGCCATTCGTGGTTCGGGGATGTGACCTATCGGAGTGACAATCAATTTGTCGGGTATGATTTTGGTTATGTTTACAGCCGCTTCTGGCCGAATTTTTTCGTTGGCTCTTCTTTTTATAGTGTCAATTTTGGGGATCTCTTCAGGACAGGAACCGATTTTTTTGAGGAAAGATGGAGGGCGCATGGTGGTTTTTCGTTCCCCATGGGAAGGCATACCGCCTCGATCAATTATTTTTTTGAGGATCGTTCGGTGGAGTCAGGGCTTCCTGCAGGGATCACTCTTTTGACGCTTGGGAACTATTCCGGAATCCATTCTCAATACCGCTACTCAAACCTTGAGAAATCGACCGCCGCGATTAGTCCGGAGAGAGGGCACACATTTTCACTCAATGGGCAGGTGACCGACACATTGCTCGGTGCCTCGGAACGTTTGGAACAGCAAGTAGCTTGGACAGACGCCCGAAAATTTTTCCACTTGGGGAGGCATCATGTCATTGCGATTCGAGGGGCAGGGGGGATCGCCTTTGGCGATCAACTGATCCAGGGAAATTTTGGTCTGGGGGGTTCTTTGGGCGAAAGTCCATTCACCGGTTCCTCCAGCCGGGTCTTTTCACTGCGCGGACTTCCGTTCTATACCTTTTCGAGGGATCGAGCCTGGGTTGCCTCTCTGGAATACAGACTTCCATTGTTCTACGTGGAACGAGGATTAGGGACGCTTCCGCTGCATGGAAATGCGGCGCACTTCGCCCTATTCGCCGACCTTGGAGATGCCTACCGCCGCAACAATCCTGTCTATGATCGACCGCTTCTGGGTGTTGGTGCCGAGCTTCGTGGGGAATTTGTGATCGGCTATTACCTTCCAATTACGGGACGTTTGGGTTACGGCATTATCGTGACGAATGGAGACCGGATCGCCGGTCTCTCCGATGCGCTGACCGGCGCTGATGCGAAGAATGGTGTTGTGATCCTGGAGGTTGGGACTTCGTTTTAGACTTTCGGACAAATCCTCTGAAACTCGGCCGGATCGGTTGACCTCGCAAGGGCGATCTCATAGGCGACCAATTTTTTCTGGACGAGAGAGGCCATTGCCTGATTCATCGTGATCATTCCGCTCTCTTGCTGACCGGTTTGCATCAGCGAAGAGATCTGATGGACCTTGTTTTCACGGATCAGATTATAGATCGCCATGTTGGGAATCAGAAGTTCTGTGGCCAAGGCACGTCCACCACCAATTTTTGGAAGGAGTTGCTGAGAGACAACTCCCTGCAGCACAAACGAGAGTTGTGTTCTGACCTGGGCTTGCTGATGAGGAGGAAAGGCATCGATGATCCGGTTGATCGTCGGAACGGCGCCGTTTGTGTGAAGAGTGGCAAAAACAAGATGCCCCGTTTCGGCAATCGTCAAGGCAGCTTCCATTGTCTCCAGATCCCACAGCTCACCGATCATGATGACATTCGGATCTTGTCTCAGAATATGTTTGAGGGCCCGGGTAAATCCCCCGGTATCTCTTCCGACCTCACGTTGGGAGATGAAGGCCTTTTTGGGTTCATGGGTAAACTCAATCGGCTCTTCAATCGTCATGATATGAACCTGACGGGTTGCATTGATCTGATCCAGCAGCGATGCGAGTGTTGTCGACTTTCCGGAGCCGGTCGGCCCAGTTACCAAAACGAGCCCATATGGTTTGCGGGTCAGGGCAACGACAGAAGGGGGGACGCCGAGTCGATCGGGTGGTGGGATCCCAAACGGAATCGCGCGAAAAGAACCAGCAACGGAATCTTTCTGGCGGTAGAGGTTTGCCCTGAAACGGGAAATCCCTCCGACGGAGAACGAAAGATCGAGCTCCTGTTCTTTTTCAAAGAGCTTGATTTGATCGGGTGGAAGGAATTCGTAACAAAGCTCCTTGGCCTGGCTGTCGGTTAGCGGTTCGGCTCCGATCACAACAAGCTCACCATCAATACGGAATTGAGGAGGGGAACCGGCGGCGACATGGAGATCGGAGGCATGCTTTTCAGTCATGACTTGCAAAAGCTCGCGGAGGTTGGGCATTGCCAGTGAGGATATCAAGAGTGTCAGATTCGAGCAATGAAAAATCTTCTAGCGTGATGGGACTGCGGATATCTTTGTGGGGCGAGACGGTTTCGCGAGTTTTTTAAACTCTTCGATATCCGAGGCATGGGCGAGGGCCACCTCGAAAGTGACGATCTTCTTCTGAACCAGTTCAGCGAGCGACTGATTGAGGGTCTGCATCTCTGTCCCCTCTTGCCCGACCTGCATTTGTGCAGGAATTTGGTGCAGCTTGTTTTCACGGATCAAATTGCGGATCGCCATGTTCGGAATCATGATTTCCATGGCGAGGGCGCGACCGCCATCGACTTTTGGGATCAGTTGTTGGCAGATGACCCCTTCGAGGACAAAGGAGAGTTGGGTTCGAATCTGTGCCTGTTGATGAGGGGGGAAGACATCGATAATCCGATTGATTGTCTGGACAGTCGAATTGGTATGAAGGGTCGCGAAGACGAGATGTCCTGTTTCTGAGCTGGTAATCGCAGCGGAGATTGTTTCGAGGTCCCGCATCTCTCCGATCAGGATCACGTCGGGATCTTGTCTCAAGACATATTTCAAGGCATCCTGAAACGTCGCCGAATCCTTTCCGATCTCTCGCTGACTGATGACTGATTTTTTGTGGAAATGGACGAACTCGATCGGGTCCTCGATCGTAATGATATGGACCTCTCGTTCCAGGTTGATTTTGTGAATCAGTGAGGCAAGCGTTGTCGACTTTCCGGATCCTGTTGGGCCGGTTACAAGGACAAGCCCCCTTGGCAGGTCATACAATTTTTGAACCACTGGGGGGATTCCGAGGGAATCTGCCGTTGGGATATTTGTTGGGATCGGCCGGAAGGCGCCAGCGACTGAGCCCTTCTGCATATAGATGTTGACGCGAAATCGGCCGAGCCCCTCAAATTCGATTGCCAGATCGCATTCATGTCGTACTTCGAATGTTGCCTTTTGCTCCGGGGAGAGGACACTAAAACAGAGCTCCTTGACCGATTCAGGCGTGAGGGGAGGGGCTGGTAAGGGGCTGATTTTCCCATCGATTCTGGCCTGTGGGGGGGCGCCAGCAACAAGATGGAGGTCCGAAGCCCCCTTTTCTATTATCATTTTGATAAGATTATTAATCATCTATTACTAATAGATGCTATCACAATTAATTACATTTAAAATCAAAAATTGATGACAGGGATGAAATCGGCTATAATGGCGGCATGACGATGACATTGAACCCCCAGCTTATGGAGCGTCTCACGACGGAGATGGTGAAGGAGGGGTTGATCAGTCCCGATCAGCTTGCCGTGGCCCGAGTCAGTCATGAGACTATGGGAGAAGATATTTCGGATATCCTTATTCGAAAAGGATTTGTCAGTGAGCCTGACTTTTTAAACTTTTTGGCCCAGTACCTTTCAATCCCCTATGTGTCCCTCAAAAAATATGTGATCGATCGGGATCTGGTGCACAAGGTCCCGCTTTCGGTGGCGAGACGGCATCGATTGATCCCCTTAAGAAAGGAAGACAAGGAAGTTGTTGTGGCGATGTCGGATCCCTTGAATCTCCATGCCGTTGAGGATCTGCGTCAGACATTAGGTTGCAAGATTCGTGCGGTCCTTGCCTCCTCCTATGAAATCGATGAGGCGATTCAAAAAACGTATAGTTTGAAGCGATCCCTGTCCGAGGTTTCTTTGGAGCTTGTGGAGTCTGTCAGCTCTGATGAACAAATGACATCGATGCATGAAGGAAGAAGGCTTGAGGAGATTGCCACAGGTCCCAAGGTGGTCCAATTGACCAATGAGATTATTGTCAGGGCCTCCCAGGAAGGGGCATCGGATATCCATATTGAACCGAGACGGACAGGGGTTCATGTCCGATATCGGGTTGATGGGCTCCTGGAAGAAAGACAGATTCTTGCGAGCGAAATGCATCTTCCGATTATTTCGCGTATTAAAATTATTTCCGGCATGGACATTGCCGAACGAAGACAGCCGCAGGACGGCAGATTGCGATTAAAAATCGGTGGCAAACCGGTCGATGTCCGGGTTTCGACCTACCCGACCCTTCACGGAGAAAAGGCGGTCCTTCGGATTCTTTCAACAGGAGGTGGTTTATCGATCGAAGATCTTGGCTTTTCCGAAAGTGAACGGAAAATTTTTTCGGAACTTTGTGGGGTTCCTCATGGGATCTTTCTGGTGACCGGTCCGACCGGCTCCGGGAAATCAACGACGCTCTATGCCGCTCTAGAACGTCTGAATTCTCCGGAAAAAAATATTGTTTCGATTGAAGACCCTGTGGAGAGAGAGATTGCCGGTGTCAGCCAGGCCCAGATTAATCCCAAGGCGGGGATTACCTTTGCCTCGGCCCTTCGTGCGATCTTGAGGCAAGATCCTGACATCATCATGCTCGGTGAGATTCGGGATCGTGAAACGGCAGAAATTGCCGTGAGGGCGGCGAACACCGGTCATATGGTCTTGTCGACACTTCATACCAACACCACGGCGGGTGCTGTGAGTCGACTTCTCGACTTGGGTGTCGAGCCTTTTTTACTTTCCTCTGCCCTTGTGGGGGTTATGGCCCAGAGGCTTGTCCGTCGCATCTGTCCACAATGTCGCGAGGAGTGTGCTCCTCCTCAGTTGGCCAGCGTTGAGCCGATTATTGGGGTCGTGAAAAAGTTTTATCGCGGGCGTGGCTGTACCAAATGCCGTCTCTCAGGTTTTTCGGGTCGGATCGGGATCTTTGAGCTCGCCCCTATTCGGGGGGCGGTGAGGGTCATGATCGATGAGGGGATGAATGAGTCAAAGATCGAAGAATCGTTCCGGAAAATCGGGGTGAAGACAATGCTGGAAGACGGGTTTGATAAAGTGGAAGCGGGTATGACAACGATCGAGGAGGTTTTAAGAGTCACGCAGCAGGAGGACTGATTTTCTTATGCCTCTTTTTTCCTACCGGGCTCGAGATCCTGCAGGGATGCTGATTACCGGTGAGCTTGAGGCGAATGCAGAAGATGCCCTCATGAGCCATCTTTCCAACCAGGGGTTGATTCCGCTTCGTGTGAGGAAGGTCGTCAAAGGTTTCCGTCTCCCCTCTCTTTCACGGATTTTTTCAAGACGGATTCGATCGGAAGAGCTGCTTGTCTTCACGCGCCAGTTTCAGACCCTTTTCAAGGCGGGGTTGGGAATGGACTCGATTTTTTCAGCCCTCTTGCGACAGTCGCGTAACAAGAAAATGGTCGAGGTGCTCCAGGGAATTCGATCTGCAGTGGCGAGTGGCTCGACCTTGGCTCAGGCCTTTTCTAAATTTCCGGAAGTCTTTCGTGAACTGTATGTCAATATGCTGGCTGCAGGTGAGGAGGCCGGGATCCTGGATGAGACCTTAAAACATCTGGGAGATCTCCTGGAAAAAGAGATCGGTATCCGGAGCGCCGTGAAGTCGGCGACCCTTTATCCGAAGATTGTGATTGCCACGCTTATGTTGGCAATCACGGTGTTGATGATTGTTGTCGTTCCGAAATTCGCTGCCTTTTATGCTAATTATAAGGCGGCCCTCCCTCTGCCAACTGTCATTCTGATGAAGATGAGTTATTTCTTTGTCCATTGGTGGTTTCTCCTTCTGGCGGCAGGTCTCCTTTTTCTTTTTCTGTACAGGAGATACAAGGCGACCTTGCGCGGGAAGATGAGGCTGGGGGAGTTGGCCTTCAAGCTTCCTGTTTTTGGACCACTCAATCTTCGGGTGGCCAATGCGCGGTTTTGTCACATCCTCTCCTCCCTTTATAAGAGTGGTCTGCCGATTACACGTGCCTTGGAGATTACAGGAGGAACGATTGAAAATGGCGCCTTTCAACGTGATGTCGATCAACTCCGGCTCGAGGTGACGCGGGGGAGGAGTCTTTCGGAGGGGATGCAGCAGTGTCGTTTTTTCACCCCTGTCATCGAGGAAGCAGTAGCGGCGGGTGAAAAATCAGGGGCCCTGGATGAGATGATGGATAGTGTCGGTTCCCATTATGATATGGAGGTGGGACATACCATCAAAAATCTTTCGACCCTGCTGGAGCCGATTCTCCTTTTCTTAATATTTGGAATGGTTGGGCTTTTTGCCCTCGCGATCTTCCTGCCGATCTGGAATATGACGACATTCGCAACTGGAACCCACTGATATTATCATCTTTAAAATATTAGTTTTCAAACATTAGAAAAAGGCATATATTATGGTCAATTAATAAGATAAATTGTTTGAAAGGAGGGACGTATGAGGCGAGGAGAAAAGGGTTTCACCATGATCGAACTGATCCTCGTGATTACCCTGCTTGGGATCCTGGCAGTGGTAGCGCTCCCCAGATTTTTTAACATGGGGACGCAGGCACGTCAGGCCTCTCGAGATGGGGTGGTGGCGAGTGTTCGATCCGGTGTTGCCCTATGGCGTGCCAATGATCTCGTGACAGGGGGACCGGGAAATTATCCGACGACGCTCGATGCCCAGGCGGATGGGGCCTGTGCCACCTGTTTCGGGACTGTGCTCGATCAGGCGCTCACTGACGGCAGCTGGACCAAGGCAGGTTTGGTCTACACCCATAATGATGGGGCAGCGACCACAAACTACACCTACAATCCAGCAACCGGCACGTTTCAGTAAAGCGTGTTCATAAAGGAGGCGGTGTGAGTGGGGAGAGGATTTACCCTTCTCGAGGTGATTTTTGTTATTGCGATCCTTGCGGTTCTTGTGATCACCGCCGTTCCGCGTCTTAACCTGTCGCCTGCCGGGCTTGATGCCGCAGCGAGGAAGATTCGTTCCGATATCCTCTATGCGCAATCTCTTGCGATGTCCCGTGGGGTTCCCCACGGGATTCTTTTTACAGCGGGGGGATCCTACATCCTCTATCAAGGTTCACCGGCGACTCCGATTACCGATCCACTGACAAGGACCAGTTTTTCCGAAGACCTGGATCGATTTTACCAGACATTTGTCACGAATGATTATCAGGTTGAATTTGATTTAATCGGTCAGCCGACGATCGGTGCCGGGGGGAATGTCGTCATCCAGAATGGGGTGGCAACAAAAATGATTCAGATCGGTGCCAACACAGGCAGGGTGACTATTCCATGAGACGTGAAACAGGATTTACTTTTATCGAAACTGTTTTGGCAATTTTGATCATCGGTATCGGCCTCTTCGGGATCATGAATCTTTTTCAGGGGACGGTCAGTACGTCTGTTGACACCGATCGGACGCTTCAGGCGACAGAGCTTGCGCGAGAGAGGATCGAGCGGATTCTCTTCGATAAGAAGATGAATGGTTATGATTACGTGACGACGGCGAATTACCCGATGATCGAAAGCTTCAGCGGTTCCTTCGCCCCCTTTTCAAGAACAATTTCCATTCGAGAGGTCGAGTCGGACAACTTCAATCTGGATCGTAACGGAAGTGGCTACAAGAGAGTCGCGGTCACCGTTTCCTGGGAGGGGGGGAGGGTCGTAATGCTTGAAACCCTCCTGACAAAATGGAACGAATAAATTCAAAAGGTTTTACGTTAATCGAGCTCATTCTGGCGATGACCCTTTTGGGAATTATCGTCGTTGTTTCTGGTGTCCTCATGGGACGTGGTGTCGATGCCTTCCGGTTTGTGACCGACAGAACTGATGTTGTCCAGCAGGCCCGTCTCGCGATGACGCGGGTTCAGAAGGAGCTAGAGCTTCTCAAGGAGGTTCAGGTCGCCTCTCCGGATCGTGTTGTTTTCCTGGATGAAACGTTGAGCCCCGTGGAGTTTCGTCTCGACGGAACCGATCTTCGTCAGGGGAACGATATCCTCGCCTCGGGGATTCAGAATTTGCGAATGACCTATTACCAGAGTAACGGCAATGAAACCTCCGCGGCCCCTCAGGTTCGCAGGATCCACATCGATATGACGTTGCAGACAGAACGTGGCTCCGGGACACTCGATTTGAGAACGGATATATTCCCAAGGAATTATATCTATGAGAATTTCAGATAAAAGAGGGTTCTCGTCACTTTTCGCAGCCGGATTGATCGTGCTCCTGTCTCTTTTTGGATTTGCGATCGCTTCCCTCGTGATGACCACGCAGTCGATTCATGCCGATCAACTCCTTTATGACCGCGCCTTTTATGTGACTCAGGCAGGTTTGGAATATGCGATGCGTAAAATTTATGAAGGTGTCAGTCCGGTGGTCGTCTCTCCCGGTATGGGCTTTGGAGGGGGCACTTTCACGATTGCCCGCGAGGGGCGTGTCGTTACGGTGACCGGAGTTTACAATACCTCCCAGGTCGTTCACAGTGTGACGAGTCCCTCTCAGGCGGATTGCACGGAGTTCGATCTTACGGATGTTGATCTGAATAATGATGGGCAAAATCTTCAACATATTCAATTCGAAAAAATCTGTCTGGAACAGGCTGTGATCGACAAGATTGTTGCCTCCTGGACAAATCCTGGTTCTGAGGGACTCAGAAAGATTCGGATCGAAAGCCAAACCGTCTATGATGAGCCCCCGGTCCTTTCGGGACAGACCACGGAACTCGCCGATTACATCATGACGGGAAACAATATGAATAATGTGAATGAAATGAGGTTTACGAACAATATGGAGGGGAAAACCTTCACGATCAATTTCATGATGGGGGATGGAAGTGCCGAAAGTTATACCTTTACTCCTGATTAAAAGTGAGGAGAGGGGAGGATCCCTGCTCGCGATTGTTTTTCTCCTCTCCCTCCTTTCGATTATGGGTTGGACACTGGTCAGTCTTGTCTCGACGAACCAGACGGTTCGAACCGATCTCATCTCTCAGGATCAGGCGACATTTACCAATCTGGCGGGGATCGAATATGCGCTCCAGCGTTTTTATGAAGGACGAAGCCCTGAAGTGGCAGAGACCATATTGGGACGTGGCAGCTTTCATGTTGAAAGAGACGGATCCAGCGTCATGGTTACGAGCCGTTCCGGGCCTTCACAAGTCCTTCATAGTGTCTCTCTCCCGACACAGGCGGATTGCTTACTGATCGATACCTCAGAGTCCCATACCCATGATCGGGGTTCCGAGCTTGCGCGGATTTGGCTCACGAAGCGATGCGGGGAAGAGGTTGTTTTAGACAAGATGGTCCTTTCGTGGGAGTCCGATGGGGGAGAAAGTTATGAGAAAGTTCGCTTGAGTTCCATTAGTGATAGTCGACTTTATGATGCGCCCCCGGTGATCCAGTCCGGAGAGCTTGTCGATCTCATCGACGGTCGCATGCGACGTAATCAACGGTACAAACTGAAGGAGATCCGCTATCGGAAGGTAGAGGGGGTTGGGAGACCTGATATGAGGCAGAAAGACTCCTTTCGACTCAAGCTCTTTTTTGGGGATGGAAGCTCCCAGGAGGTCCATTTTACGCTGGCTGCCTGTCCTCATTCGAGCTGTTAATTCCTTTGCCGAAATAGCCAAAAAGTACTATAATTCCGGCAACTTCAAGGGGGAGACGTGTACCTCGATTTTTTTTCATTTTCAGAGCCGCCTTTTGATATCACTCCCGACACCCGTTTTCTTTACCTTTCTCCGCAGCATGAGGAGGCGATTCAGACGCTCGTGTACGGGGTTCAGAAGAGACGCGGATTTGTGATCCTGACAGGAGAGGTCGGGACAGGAAAGACCACCTCGATTCGCGAATTTCTAAATCGACTCAATGGTTCCGTGGAAACCTCGCTTGTTTTAAACCCTCTTCTCTCGACGCTCGACCTCTTGCAGGCGATCAATCGGGATTTCGGTCTCGAGATCAAGGAGGGGAGTTCCATCCAGGAGCAGATTTCTCTGCTCAATAGTTTTTTGCTTCGATGTGACAGGGAGCAGAGGACAGTCGTTGTGATTATTGATGAGGCCCAAGATCTCTCACTCGAGGCACTCGAGATGGTCAGACTCCTCTCCAATCTGGAGACCGAAAGCCACAAACTTCTTCAATTGATTCTTGTTGGCCAGCCAGAGCTGGAGACGAAGATGGGCCAGCAGGAGTTGCGACAACTTCGGCAGAGGATACAGCTACGTTATGCCTTGACTCCCCTCGATGTCCAACAGACAAAAAATTATATTCTTTATCGGTTGAAGGCGGCGGCACCAAAATGTTGTCTCGTTTTTCAACCCGATGCCTTCGAGAAGATTCATCATTACACCGGTGGGATTCCTCGATTGATCAATGCGCTTTGTGACCTGACGCTTTTGGCTGCTTATACGCATGAGACCCATGTGATTACGAAAAGAGTCGTTGATATTGCTTTCAAAGATTTGGGAGATAAATCGTGGATGCGTAAGAAAGGACTCCTATGTCTCTCCTCCATGAAGCGCTGAAAAAAGCGGAAAAAACAAAGGCGAGTGCTACTCCTTCTGAAATATTCGTGGATGGTGTTGTTGACCCTCCGAAGAAGACCGATATTCGGCTCTATCTCCTTCTCGCGATAGCCCTGATGGGGCTTCTTGTTGCTGTTTATTTTCAGTTCTTGAAGCCTCAAGGGGGAATCTCTGCGAGATCTGCTCTTTCACCTCCGACGCCACTGGGGATTGCTGGCGGGCCCGGTGTTCCTGCCCTTCACGAGGAGGCTGAAGGGTATCTCAAGACAGGCCAATGGGCCAAGGCGAGAGGGATTCTCGAAAAACTGGTTATTCTCGAACCGTTGGATCCTGAATCCTACAATAACCTGGGGCTTGCTCTGAAAAAACTTGGGAACAAGGAGGGGGCTTATGAGCAATACAAAAAAGCGCTGGCCCTTCGCGCCGACTATCCAGAGGCGATGAATAATCTGGGGGCGCTCTATCTCGCGGACAAAAAGTTTGATGAGGCGAGAAACCAGTTTCAGCGTCTTTTGGAGCTGAAGCCTGACTCTGCCGAGGCCCATTTTCATATCGGCCTGATCGCCGAGGCCCAAGGGAAAAATGAGGAGGCGCGTCGCAGTTATCAAAAATTTCTTGAGCTGGCAAAAGACCTCGATCCCCAATTTTTTATGGAGGTTCAAAATCGGATCAAAACCTTGGAGGCCTCATCAGGATAACTTATGAACCCTTTTGTTTCTCTGATTCAGAAAAAAGTTCAAGACTTCATTGATCGAAAACCGATCCTGGGTCTTGATTTCGGGCGGGCAGGGGTCAAGATCGTTGTTCTCGAGAAATTTAAAGATCAGGGAGAGTCACGGGTCCGTTTTTCTTTCTATCCTCATCCTGTTGAAAGTAGCGAACCTGCTTCACTCCATGCCTTTCAGGCCTTCCTGAAGCAAGAAGGGATCGCCCATCTGCCGGTAGCCTGTAATATTGATGATCCTTCCCTCAAGATCCGGTCTCTGGATCTCCCCAAAATGCCAACCTCTGATTTAAACGAGGCCTTGAAGTGGCAACTTCGCGATGTGACGGAGGATCCGATCGACAAGTATCTGATCCGGCATACCCTTCTTCAGGAATACAAGGCCGCAGGGGGCGAACGTCTGGCATTAATTATTTATGCCATCCATCGGGAGGCTGTTGAAAAGAGGATCGAACTTCTTTCTCAACTTTCGCTCAAGCCGCGGTTGATCGAGCCGACTCCGGTCGCTTTTTTGTCTTGCTTGGACAGGATACTTCCTTGGGCGGAAGGGGCTGTCTATGGTTTGCTTGATCTGGGGGAGGGGCACGCCTCCTTTATCGCTGTGGCCGACAGGAAACTTTTGTTTTCAAGACCGCTGGTCGAGATTTCCGGTGAGGAGTTGATGCGGTTTATCATGCGTGAGCTGTCTGTCCCCGAGGCGGAGGCAAAGGAGCTTAAGGAGAAACTTGTGCACAATGGCGGGAGCGCGCTTGAGGAACGGCTTCAGTCGGTTCTCTCCCTTTTTTACTCGCGGATTGCGATTGAGGTGCAGCGATCTTTGGATGGATTTGCACTGCTTTTTCAACAAAAGGGGCGGATTGAGACAATCTTCCTCTGTGGTGGAGGGGCGCGTTTTCCGTCCCTGGCAGAATTTTTGACGAAGAATGTCGGGATCCGAGTCGATTTTTCCGATCCTTTTCAAGGGTGGAATGTGCCGGCAGGGAAAGAGCATTGTTTGTATTTCGGAGCGATCGGCTTGGCCTTGTATAGATATAGATAGGATTCTATTTGAAGTGGTTGTTTTACTGATAGAGAGCGAGTATTGGCCGGATCGGATTCACTTCGTCCGGCCAAACGGAGCGAACGATGAAACAGCGGTTATCAGATGGGGGGTTCGGGGGGAGAGCGGGATATCCCCCTGAGTTCAAATGATTCAACACGTTAACTTTTTTGAAAAGGCGACTTTTGTTTTGACCTATCGGAAGATGGCGACCGTCGTGGTGATGCTCGTCGGTTTTTTTGTTTTGAGTTATGGCCTCGTCTGGGTTCAGGCCGGGTATTTCGAGAAAAAAGTTTTGAAACTGACCGAAGAGGTGAACCAGCTCAAGATCAAGCAGGAGAAGCTCTTTACCGAATCGACAGCGACAAAGGATCTGAGCGGCAAGGAGCTTGTTCGGCAATTCTTCAGCCGTCTGCCACAGTGGTCTCAGGTTTTACAACGCATGGTTAAGGTCATGCCGACAGGTGTTTGGCTTGTGAGTCTCAAATCATACGAGAAGGCGGATCTTTCTAGCGGACGCGGCTTGCTCCTTTCCGGCGAGGCGAAAGAGGCGCGAGACGTCTCTCTTTTTTTGAAGGAGCTCGATTTGACCCCGTATTTTGTCAAACCGATCTTGACAGATTCAAAACAGGAAAAACGCGGGACAGCGCGTGTTTTTACATTCACGATCGATCTGGGGATTAGCTCTCATTTGAAGCCGGTAGAGTCCTCCTAATTTTGAAGAGGTTTCTTTATGGAAAAAGTGGATTGGAATCAGACGGCGAGCCAGCGGGAACAGATTCTTTTTTTACTCATCGCTGTTTTTTTCATTTTTCTGGTTCTTGAAGTCGGATTTCTCCCCAAATATCGTGAAATCAAGACCAGCCGACAACGCCTTCATGCCCTCGAGGTGGAGCGAAGCGCATTGGCCAAATTCATGGAAAAAACACCAGTTGTGCGTCGTTCTTCTTCCCAAAACGGGGCAAAAGATATAAAGCTAAAAATCCTGGATGGTGAGATGGAGGCTTTGTCACGAGAGCTCCCGGAGCTTCTTCCCAGGATTACTGATTTTTCTTTTTTGAAAGGGGTCCGGGTTGAGGCTTTCTCTTTCCAGCCAGATATCTCTGAGGGGGGTTATATTCGAACAGATTTCTTGATGGAGGCCAAAGGGAGTTTTAATGATCTGGTGAGGTATCTGGAGCGTTTGGAGAATTTCCCGGCGTTATTTCAGGTCCGGGATATTATTATGAATGTTTCCGAAGGAGACACGACGAAGGTTCATGCGGAGATCGCCGGCCGATTTTTCAGGATGGGAGGACAGAGGAAGACGCCATGAAGCGTACATTGATTCTAGGGTTTCTTTTTATTCTCTTGCCCCTCTCTTTGGGGGCGACATCTTTTTCAGATCTGGCTCGTGAAGAGTTTGAAAAAGGTCCGCGCGCCCTCGTCCCTTTTCCTCGCAGTCCCTTTGCGCCGGGTGTGAAGGGGGAAGAGGAGGTTGATCTTGGGACACTGCTCGTGGAGGGGATTGTTTGGGGTGACGATATAAAAATGGCACTTCTTTCCGGAAAGGTGGTTCAGGAAGGGGATTTACTGGGAAAATATGAGGTCAAAAAGATTGAAAGGGATCGTATCTCGCTTGTCCAAAGGGATGTTGTCTATCCCCTCCTTCTCCAAAATTATGTTCCTCCTCCCCCAGACAGGAAGAAGGGGGCTGGATACCAAGTGGAGTTCCGAAATGCGGGACTCAAGGATGCGATTCGGCTTCTCGCGATGGCAGACAGGTTGAATATTATCGCCCCTGAAAACCTTTCCGGGGAGGTGACGGTTTCTCTCTATCAGATCAAGCTCATGCAGGCGATACGATCGATCCTTCGTGTCAATGGATATGAGTATGCGGTGGAGTCGGACATTATTCGTATCGGGAAACCTGAGGATTTTGCGGGGGGGACCGACCTCATGACAACGACCTTTTCCCTCCGTTATGCGACTGCAACCGATCTTGTCGCTTCGGTCAGGCCTCTTCTTTCTGATCGTGGGCAGGTGATTGCGGATGCCCGAACCAACACGCTGACCGTAAAAGATCGGGATCCGATCATTGCCAGCATCCACTCACTCTTGAGAGAAATTGATCGGAAAGATCGTCAGGTCAGGATCGAGGCGAGGATTATCGATGCGACTCGGGATTTTTCACGCTCCTTGGGGGTCCGGTGGGGGGTGGCAGGGACGAAAGGGAACACAACAGTTTCCGGGACTCAAGATGTCGCGACAAGCAAGGATACCGACAAGCCTTTTAATGTCAATTTGGGGGCCGAGGGGGCGACGAGCGGAGTCACGTTTCTCGTCGGGAAGATCGGAGGGTGGTTTGATATTGAAGGGCAGTTGACCGCTGCAGAGCAAAAAGGGGATATCAGCATCCTCTCCAAGCCGACGGTCTCCACATTAAATAATATGCCGGCCAAGATCCGGAGCGGGACAAAGATCTACGTCAAATCGACCTCAACGATCAGTCTGGGGACAACGGCGGGGTCTGCTGGGGGAGACACATCGGGTCTTCAGGAGATCGATACCGGGATTGAGTTGACCGTGACCCCCCAGATCACTGTCGACAATACCGTGAAGTTAAAGATCGATGCGACACAGAGCGAGGCCGATTTTTCCCGCACGGTTGATGGGATTCCAGCGGTTGTCGACAGTACCGCCTCAACCACTGTCTTGCTGGAGGATGGTTCCACCGCTATCATCGGCGGATTGTATCGGGTTCGTTCCTCGATCCAAAAGAGGGGGGTCCCTGGGTTTAACAGGATTCCCGTTATTGGATATTTGTTTCAAAATAAGTCCAAAACAAAAACTGATACCGAGCTTATGATCTTTATCACACCTAAAATTGTTAGTTTCTAGCGTGTTCAAGAAATCTCTTTTAATCATTTTGGTTGGCTTGTTGTCTGCCTGTGCCTCAAAGACGCACCACCCGGCGCTCAAGAAAAATTTTTTAAAAGGCTATGAGGCGCTGAATGAAAATAATGCCGATCAGGCGATTCTGTCTTTTGAACAAATAAAAAATCTCGATGTCGGGATGAGGGATTACATCCTCTATTATCTTGGCAAGGCCTATCTGAAAGCGGAGCGGTGTGAGGAGGCCCATGAGGTTTTCAGGGAGCTTATTTCCGAATACCCGAAGAGTCGATGGTCGGGGGTCGCCAGATTTCAGGGGAACCATTGCCCCCCTCTCGAGGAGATCGCAGAGAAACCCAAACCGATCCTTTGCGAAGATTTTCCTCACTTAAGAGATCAGGCCGAATGTTTTTTTAGTCGGCGACAGTATCGATCGGCGAAGGAGCTTTATGCGCAATTGGCGATGGAGGGGGCACCGGGGAGTCTTGATGATCTTATCCGGCTCTCCCAATCAGCCACACGGTCTCAAGACTATGAGATGGCGCTGAAGACAAATTTCAGGATTCGTGAGCTCTATCCCCAAAAGGCGGTGTCGCGGACCGCCCTTCATAATATCGCCTATTTGTACCAGGCGTCCGGCCAGTATCGTGAGGCGATTTTGCTCATGCAGTCTTTGTTGGAGGAGGCCGATTCGCCAAGAAAACGGCGTCAATGGTTTGAGAAGATAGGGTGGGATCACTACCGACTCGGGGGATGGTCGAATGCCGTAGAGGCCTTCGATCAATCCCTGGCGGAAGAGGAAAGTGCCTTTAGTCTTTATTGGAAGGGGAGGAGTCTGGAGAGGCTCAAAAGAAAGAAGGAGGCGAAAGAGACCTATCGCTCTTTGCTGGATCGCTACCCGGCGACCTATTACGGAATCCGGGCCGTCTCACGACTCCACGGTTCTCCTTCCGGAGGTGTTCTGAAAGGATGGTGGCCGAGGACCTTTTCTCTTCGTTGGTATCAGGAGAAACTTCTTCTGGAACCTTCAGAGGATCTGAAGAGAATTGAAGAGCTCAAGTCACTTCAGCTGGAGAAGGATGCCGAGGTGGAGATTCGTAAGCTCAGGGCGGAGAAACGATATCCCCTTCCGGGTGATCTGAGAAAAATCAAAAAAGAGAAGGACAACTTCGTTATCAAACTTCGTATTCCTCGGACGGAGCATCTCGTGTATCGGCTCCCTTACGCCGATTTCCTTTTGTCTCAGGCCGCCTTGAGAGGAGAGACAAATCCTTATCTCCTCTATGCCATGATGAGACAGGAGAGTCAGTATCGGGAATCGGTTGTCTCACCCGTCGGCGCGATTGGGCTGCTGCAGGTGATGCCGCTCACGGGGGAAAGGTTGGCCGAAGAGGCCAAGTGGTCTTTTTTTGAGCGTGAGTGGCTCTTTGAGCCGATGACAAATATTGAGCTCGCGGTTCTCTATATAGACAAACTCTCTCGCCAGTTTGACCAAAAGTGGTACCTGATCGCAGCAGCCTATAATGCGGGAGAAGCGGTGGTCGAAAATTGGCAGCGTGATAAGTCAGCGCTCTCCGAGGAAGAGTTTATCGAAGAGATCCCGTATCAGGAGACGCGGGATTATGTGAAGAAGATCTATACGAATTGGGCTGCTTATCGGTGGATTTATCAGTAACTATCAGAGCTCTATCTTGACTCTCGTGTCTGCCAGGCATGGTAGATCTCTGTAAGTTCTCTAACACGTTCGTCCAATCTTTCTGGATCCACCGGGATAGGATAGGTAGACCCATCCTCTTCCTCGACATACCCTTCGAGTGTTTCCGGATTAAAGTGAAACGTTCCACGCGCATTATTCCTAAGACTCGATCCCGTGAATCCAGGACGATGATCCCTTAAATAGATTCCGAAGTCTCTTTGAGCCGACTCTGACATCCCTTGCTGAAAAGAGAGTGTTGCCAATGCAAACCCCATTTCGACGACAGGGGTCAAAAACTCTATTCTTTCCCTTCTCGCCTCTTCCGCAAGCCTGTCCATTTCATCCTGAAAGCGCTTTCGTGCCTCTTGGAACTTGGGATCGAGCAAAGGGGGAATTCTATATTTGGAATGATCTCTAGGAGAACTGGGAGAGGGATGACCATCCCGAAGGCGCTCTAATTGGGAAACCGCTTCTTCTGGTGACAGGGCTTCTGGTGGTAGTGCCTCGGGCGAAGTAGGTCTGTCTCGATAACGATCAAGGAGGGCCAGAGGTGTTTCTTCTCTCTCTCTTTGTGTCCTAGAAGTAGGGTCGCCTTGTTTTTTTCGAAATAAAAGAAATGGGCTTAGAAAACCAGCAGCCACCGATACGCCAATCACAACCCCCGTACTGAAGCGCATCTCCCCCCTCCTGACACACTCCTCGTATAAGAGATTAAATGGTTGCTACACTTTTTCGGTTGGATCGAAGAGTTTCTTGTATTCCTCTAAGGCAAACCGGTCCGTCATCCCGGCGATATAATCGCAGATGACCCGTTCCCTCGGCTCCTCATGAAAACGAGCCTGAACCTCAGGGGGAAGGATGCTGGAATTTTTGAGATAGGTTTTGAAGAGATTTTCAATGATCCTTTGGGCCTTATCGGCCATCCGTTCAACCTTCCAATGCCGATACATCTTTTCCCTTAAGAATTTTTTGAGCTCGCGATTCTTTTTATCAAAATCCTCGCTGTAACCGACGAGTTTTGTCTTCGTACCCCGGACATCTTCCAAGTTTTTGATTCTCGAGTCCTGGAGGTTCGATTCTACCTGTTGGATCAGATCGGTCACAAAGGCGTTGATGATCCGTCGAACCACCTGGCGATTTTCGATTTTCGCATCGAAGGCGGAGGCCTGTGAGGAGTGGTTTTCGCGCCAGAGTTCGATATACTGAAGTGCCTCCAGATCGATAAGGCCGGACCGGAGCCCATCATCCAGATCATGGTTTGTATAGGCGATCTCATCGGCGAGGTTCACGATTTGGGCCTCGAGGCTCGGGTTTCCCTTCTTTTTAAAGTTCGCCTGAGGATTGGGTTGGTCATAGGTGGTCATATGTTTCGCGATCCCTTCCCGGACCTCGTAGGTCAGATTGAGTCCCGGAAATTCAGGGTAACGCCGCTCGAGTAACGTGACGATACGGAGACTTTGTCGGTTATGTTCATAACCTCCATGTTCCTTCATGAGCTGATTCAGCGCTGCCTCGCCGGAGTGCCCAAAAGGGGTGTGACCGAGATCGTGGGCCAAGATGATCGCCTCGGAGAGATCCTCATTCAGTTTCAAGGCCCTCGCAATCGTCCGGGCGATCTGTGCCCCCTCGAGGGAGTGGGTGAGGCGGGTTCGATAATGATCCCCTTCGTGGTAAACGAAGACTTGGGTTTTATATTCAAGCCGGCGGAAGGCATTGGAGTGGATGATCCGGTCCCTGTCCCTCTGAAAACAGGTCCGGAAGGGATGCTCTTCTTCTGGATAGTCACGCCCCTGCGATCCGGCGCTTTTCATCGCATAGGGGGCCAGAAATTCTTTTTCGTATTTTTCGTACTCTTCACGGGTTCGCATCTAATTCACCCCCAACTGCTTATGGATTTGCGGTAGGATCCTCGCCGCCGGACATTGAGCCCGGACTATCTTGAGCCAGCGAGAAATTTGTTCTGCTGATGGGACTGCCCTGAATTTTGCCGTGATCGAGGCCGGTTGCAGGATGAACGGGATCTTCGGATTTATCGAGGCGACGAGTGCTGCTGCCCGTTCGACATGGCGATCTTCCGTTTCCTGAGTCACCACCACCTTTATATAGACTTCCTTCTTAAGGGCCCGTCTCAGGAAGTCCTCGTGTTCTCGCCACCAGGGGTGCATCCCTGTTGAGGAGGAGAGCTTGATATCCATGCTGACGATCGAAACCCAGGGGAGTAGTTCGCTCAACTCCGGTCCATGAACCCCCGCTGTTTCGAGGAGGACCCTTTTCCCTTCGAGGGTCGGGAGCCATTCTTTGAGAAAGCTCACCTTTTGGAGTGGTTCTCCCCCTGTGATCGCAATCGTCTCCTCACTAAAGTCGGTCAGGATTTCATTCAATGCTGAGACGGAAACCGGATTCGGGTAAAGTTTAATTTTTTTTGAAAAAGGGGGAAATTCGACACGACAAAACCGATTTTCGACGAATGTGGCTGGCGTATCGCACCATTTACAGCAGAGTTCACAGTCCTGGAATCGGACAAAGAGATGCTGCTCTCCGGCATGAGTGCCTTCGCCCTGAAATGAGGAGAAGATTTCTATGATGTTAGCTTCCATGAACAGCCCTCACCTTGGAGCGTGCGGTAGCGACAGTTTCCATTTCGTTTTTCATCGTTTCGAGCAGGGAGATGGCAAATGTCTTTGGATCAATGGCGTAATCGGCAAGCCCCTTTGTTTTGACCGGTGTATTTTGCGAGGAGATATTGATTCCGTAGTGCATCAGGGTTGAGACCGGAGAGGCAGTGGCAATCGAAACAGAAAGTTTGGCTTCTCCATCGAAGAGATCATTTCCTGCCCGGATGAGCGTTGTCGTTTTCGCTCGATAAACGATCTCCTGCTGGACCAAGCTGACAAAAAGCCTCTGGAGGAGAATCGTTTCAGAGAGGTTTTTATCAAAAAACTCAGCGATGAAATGGAGCATCTTCTCACTGTAAATGGTCTTACCCTCTTTTAGGTCGGCGAGGTCGACCATATGTTCTGGCGAAACACGACAGCCACCGACAAAGGCGACCATCGCATTCCCGACGAGATTGAAGTTTTTAAAGATCCAATGAGGGGTGAGTTGGCTGCCGTCGTAGTTGATGGATTGGTCAACCCAGTAGATTTTCATAACTCTCGGAACGCCCTCAGCGATCTCTGACAGGACTCGCAAACACCACACCGCTTTTCCCCGCCCTCGTAACAAAACCAAATTTCGTTAAAATTGATCCCGAGCTCTTTCCCTTTTTTTGCAATCTCGACCTTTGTCATGCCTTGCGTGAAACTGGTGACCTTCACCTTGTTGAGTGTCGAGAACCAGAAGAAATCATCGGCGGCGCGACTGAAGGGGGCGCTGTTGTCAGGGAAGGTGATCCCCTCTTCGGCGTTGAATCCTGTGACGAGAAGAGAGGCCTCCAGGGCCTCGGCAAAGGCGGCGGCAATGTTTAAAAAAACACCGTTGCGATTCGGAACCCAGACCGCCTTGGCGGTCTGAAGGGTACGGTCAACATCGTCGAGCTCTTTTTCATTCAATATTGGGATCTTTTCTCTTCGATTCACGAGGGAGGTTTTCGTGATTTCGGCTAACCACCCAAGTGACATGATCCGGTGCTCTACGCCTAGTTTTTGTGCAACTTTTGAAGCAGCCCCGATCTCGCGTTTGGCCGCCCTTTGACCATAATCAAATGTCAGCGCCAGAATCGGTGTTGTTTTCTCTTTTGCAATGAATGAGGAGACGGTTGAATCCAAGCCGCCGGAGAGGATTAAGATTGATTTCTCCATTGGTGGATTCACTAGCAGAATTCAATTTGGCATTGCAAGGGGGGAGGGGGGAGAAACAACCCCGCCCGATTTCCCCAAGCGGTCAATCGGGCAAGGTTGCGGGTTATGTGGGTGATCCTAAGCGGCTTTCCGCTTGATCTTACTCATCCGTTTCTCCAGAGTGGTGATCCGGCGTGAAAGCCTGACCACATCATTCTGGGACGGAATACTTAAAACAGAGAAAACTTGTGATTGAATCTTGCCAACGACATCCTCAAGGTTCCTTTTCGCCTCTCGGATCAGTTGGTCCCGATTGAAGCTGCCAAACTGCAGCTCTTTTGCTCGGAGGATGACCTGATCGGCAACCTTTCGTAAGTCTTCGCCTTTCTCAGAGGCAACTGAGTAGATTCCTTTGTCTCGAATCTCTTCGACGATTTCAGAGATCTGTCCTTTGAGTTCACGAGACGACTGCTCTGTCTTTTCAACCAGTCGGCGGACCAGTTTTTCAGCCTCTACCTCCAGACGGAGGAGGAGATCGATTAACCCCTGCGCCTTCTGTGTTTGTTTGTTTTTGAGCTTGGCCATTTTGGGTCTCCTTTTTTATTTTTCGATTCTGATTCTCTTTTAACACGTCGCGTTAAATTGTCAATATTATTTTATGCGATGCGTTATAAAATATTAAATATATATTAAAATCAATAGGTTAAAAAATAAATCCCACAGATAAATCCCCCCACCATGGTCACCTGGATTTCATCTGCCCCCCTTTTTCAAAGTGGGGCGGCCCTCATATCTACGATGGGCAGGAAAGGAACCCCACTTTAACAAAGGGGGGTTGAGGAGTTAAGTGACTCTGATTTGAGGGGGGATTTATATTAAATTGATCTCTTTCAACACCAGTTGGATCGAATCAATTCCATTCCAATGATTTGTCTGGATGCCGAAGGCAATACGATGCAGAAGGCCCGATGAGGCCTGCTTGAGGTAGTGTCCAAAATCAAAACCGATTGTTTCTCGTTCAGCCTCGTTTTGAACCAGTTTCCCCTTCAAATGGTTTTCTCCGACAATCCGACAGGCGGAGAAGGATACCGGATGGGTCGCAAAAAGCGGTTCATGATTTCCGGGGCCGTAAGGTTCAAGAAGGGAGAGTTCATGGACGAGGGAAAAATTGATCTCCTGAAGGGAGATAAGGGCGTCAATACTCAAGCGGGGAGGGGAGGAGTTGAGGAGGGATCCGGTGACCTGATCAAAACGCTCTGAAAAGGTTTTCAAGTTCTCTTCCTTCAGCGTGATTCCTGCCGCTTGATGGTGACCACCGAAACGGACCATCAGATCCTTGATCTGTTGCAAGGCATTATAAACAGAAAATCCCGGCACAGTACGGGCCGAGCCTCTTCCCAACCCATTTTCAAGAGAGAGGACGATCGAGGGACGATTAAATTTTTCAACCAATCGTGCCGCAACGATCCCGACAACTCCAAGGTGCCATCCTGACTTGGCGACAACGATTCCATTTTTAGGCGAAGGGTTGTTGGCAAGCATCTGAAGCGCCTCGGTCAAGACATCCTCCTCAATCTTTTGTCTCTGGCGGTTCAACTGTTCGAGCTCATCGGCCAGAAGCTCAGCACGTTCCCAACCTTTTTCCAAAAGCAGCTCGAGGGCGAGGTTTGGATTGGCGATTCTTCCGGCGGCGTTCAGTCTCGGGATCAGGCGGAAGCTCACGGAGCCGATACGAAGAGGAGGTTTGGTTTGGGATTTTTCCAGCAGGGCAATGAGCCCGGGCCTTTTTGTCTCTGCGATCTCCTTGAGTCCTCCCTTGACGAGCAGACGATTCACCCCTGTGAGCGGGACGATATCGGCAATAGTTCCCAAACAGGCAAGATCCAGATAACGTCTCAAGTTTGGTGTGGCCTGAAACCCGCGTCGGCGTAATTCGGCCCTCAAGGAAAGCAGAAGAAGAAAAACGAGTCCGGCAGAACAGACTGGCTCCTGAAATCGCGAACCGGGGAGTTTCGGATTCAGAAGGGCAATCACAGGAGGGCGGGTTTCCGGCGTTTGATGATGGTCAATGACGATCACATCGATTTTTCTTTCCTTCAGGTAGGCGATTTCCTGATGGGCATTGGTTCCGGTATCGACGGTTACGAGCAGGGAGACCGGTTTTTGGGCCAGGATTTTTTTCAAGGAATCGATATTAAGCCCATACCCCTCGTCGATACGGTGAGGGATATGAGACTCGATCGGATGTCCCAATTCTTCGAAGAAAGAAAGAAGTTGCGCGGTGGCGGTGATCCCGTCGACATCGTAATCTCCGTAGACCAGGATCCGTTCCCTCTTCTGAAAGGCCTGGATCAACCTTTCCACGGCACGGTCCATATCAGGAATCTGGTCAAGATCGGGGAGGTCCTTCCAGTCGGGATTCAGGAATTTGTCAGCGAGATCTGGAGAATCAATCCCCCTTTGTATCAGGAGATGGGCGGTTAAAGGTGTAATAGACAACGCCTTTATGAGCTCGTTTTCCTTTTCCAGATTTCGGGGAAGGACTTCCCAGTCAGGATTTTCTGAAAAATTTTTGGATGCGAGGGCCATACTCTTTTAAAAAAATGTAACAGGGACTGGCGATAAAGATTGTTGAATAGGTGCCGGAAATCGATCCGATGACCATGGCGAATCCGAAATTTTGAAACTCTCCTTCACCAAAAATATAGATCAGGATGACAACGAGGAGGACCGTAAAATTGGTGATGATGGTTCGAGAGAGGGTCTCATTGATGCTTCGATTGATCATTTCGCGAAGAGGCATTTTTTCCATCTTTTTGGCATTTTCCCGGATCCGGTCGTAGACAACGATTGTATCATTCACGGAATAACCGACAATCGTCATGAGCGCTGCGACGACAGTAAGACTGACCTCGCGGCCGCTTAAGGCAAACCCTCCCAGAGTGATCAGGACGTCATGAATGAGGGCAATGATCGCACCCGGGGCGAAGGAGAAATCAAATCGATAGCCGATATAAATAAGCATCAGGAGCCAGGAGACAACAATAGCCAGGATTCCCTTCTTTCTGAGATCGGCCCCCGCCTTTGGCCCAACCGATTCCTCCTGTTCGAGGATGAAGTCGGGGTTGTTGAGGCCGGATTGAAAATTTTCCTGGATTTTCTTGGAAAGGAGTTCGAGATCTTCTTTCTCTTCGATCTTCACGACCACACGATTTTCCTCCGGTCGCCCCACCTTTTGGACAGAAAAGTCTCCGAGATCAAGACCCTCCAGGATTTTTCTCAAATCTCCCTCGGTGACCGGTTGTTGGAAACGATACTGAAGCCGGGTTCCCCCTTTGAAGTCGGTTCCAAAATTAAGACCCCTCCCAAAGACAAGATAGAGGGAGCCCCCCACCGCAATGACAGAGAGGAGGATAAAGAGCGACATCCTCGGAATAAATCTGAAATTGAATTCCTTGAATCCCAACATATTTACACACTCACCTTTTCTTTCTTCAGTCCCAGGATAACCCAATCCTGCAAGAGACGTGTCACGACGATCGCTGTGAAGAGAGTTGTCACGATACCGATCATGAGCGTGACGGCAAAGCCGCGAATCGGTCCTGTCCCGAACTGGTAGAGCACGACACCTGCCAGGAAGGTCGTGATATTTGAATCCAGAATCGCGCTCATCGCATTGGAGTACCCCAACTCCAGGGCCGAACGGGCCGATTTCCCGCCTCGCACTTCCTCCCTCATCCGCTCAAAGATCAGGACGTTTGCATCGACCGCCATCCCGATCGTCAGTACGATGCCCGCAATGCCGGGGAGTGTGAGCGTTGCCTGAAACATGGCCAGGATACCCAAAATAAACAGCATATTCAGCAGGAGGGAGATGTCCGCCAGAACGCCTGAAAGGCGATAGTAGATTATCATAAAGAGCACCACAAGGAGACCGGCGATGAGACTGGTTCGGACACCCATGCGGATCGAATCGGCCCCCAGAGAAGGTCCGACAACTGTCTTCGTCAATTCCTTCATGCGGGCAGGGAGGGCCCCTTCCCTCAAGACAAGCGTCAGGTCCTCAGCCTCTCGGATGAGCGATTGATAGTTAGCCATTCCGAGGGTGATTTGGGCCTCTCCCGATGGGATTTCGCTCTTGATCACCGGTGCCTTGCTGACATTTCCGTCGAGAACGATGGCAAGTCGTTTGCCGACGTTGGCCTTCGTCAGCTCTCCGAAGAGCTTGGTCCCAAGCGCATTAAAGGAGAGACTCACATAAGGCTCATTGTTTTGGACATTGACCTGGGCATTTTTCAACATATCCCCTGTCACCTCTGCCTTTTTCTTTAAAAGATACGGAATTCCCCCGACGATTTTTTTGGTAATCGCATCATATTGAACCTCAAAGAGGACCTCATCCTCGTGAGAAATTTTCCCCTTCAGGCTCTCATTGATTTTCAGGACGGTCTCTTCTGTGTAGTCGTCACCGAGCTTCAAGGACTCTCGTGCCTCGGCAACCATTTTTCGGACCTCTTCGTCGGGGACCGATTCATTGACAATCTTGAACTCAAGTCTCCCCGACTTTTTGATCAGATTCATCGCGCGTTCCGGATCGGACATCCCCGGGAGCTCGATCGATATCCGATTCGAGCCAAGACGGGTAATCGAAGGTTCCGTTACCCCATAGCGATCGATCCGGTGACGGATATTCTCCAGGGCCTGTTTGACCGCCAGCTCTTTTGTCTGGCGCAGGAAGTCTTCGGTGAAATCGACGAGAATGTTTTTTGGTTCGGTGGAGGCGATCTCTCGGAGGACCTGCTGGTAATTTTCTCCGATCCATTTCGAGATCGCCTGCTGGTCCTCCTCTTTTTTAAGGAGGATCCGGATCTGGGAGGTTTCCGGGACCCGTTCTGTTTTTTCCGGTGCGAAAGATTCCTGGCGAAGAAGGCGTTCCATTTCGCTCGCAATCAGATCGGAACGGTTCTTCACGGCATCTTCGAGGACCACTTCGAGCTCTACATAGATCCCCCCTTGAAGATCCAATCCGAGTTTAATCTCTTCCTTCGGGAAGAGAGCCGTATACCACGCCTCTTTCTCATGAAGGTGTGTGAGGGTAGGGATCAGAAAATAGAGTGATAGGAGGATCAGAAAGAGGGTAGTGCCGGCTTTCCAGCGCCAATTATGTGGCATCTTTTTGCTCTTCTAGGCAGTTGGTGATGGCTGATTTTTGACCTGGGACACCTGAAATTTATCAACCTTAATCCTGACATTTTCCGCAATCTCGACTGTCGCGATATTATCGGCTACAGCTGTAACACGACCATGAATCCCTGCGGAGGTGACCACCTCATCCCCTTTTTTGAGCCCCTGGATCATCGACTGATGTTTTTTCCTCTGCTTCGCCTGTGGTCGGATCATGAGGAAGTAGAAGATGACGAAGACCAGGATCATCGGGAGGAACATTCCAAAAGGCCCTCCGGGTGATTGCGGCTTCTGAGCGGGACTACTCTCCTGCGCGAGAGCGTTTGTGATAAAAATTTCTCCGATATTCTTCATAGTTTCCCTTTCGGATCGCCTCCCGAATTTCTCGGATCAGCGACAAGTAGTAGTAAAGGTTATGAATCGTGTTCAACCTTGCCGAGAGAATCTCTTTGGCAAGGTGCAGATGTCGGAGGTAGGCCCTACTATATCTCTTGCAAACCGGGCAAGAACAATTTTCATCGATCGGTCGTGGATCATCCTTGTACCGTGTCTGTCGAATCTGAACATCACCGCTGGAGGTGAAAAGCTGGCCGTTTCTGCCGTTTCGTGTCGGGACAACGCAGTCAAACATATCGATCCCGTAACCGATCATCTCTACGAGGTCTTCCGGGAGTCCGATTCCCATCGCATAGCGTGGATACTCTTCCGGGATGAGGGCGGCGGTCTCCTTCGCCATTTCACAGAGCAATTCTTTTGGTTCTCCGACGGAGAGGCCGCCGATGGCGAAGCCATTGAAGTTACCTATTTCAAGCAGTCTTTCGAGACATTCCTTTCGCAAGCTTTTGTACGTGCTGCCTTGGATGATGGCGAAAAGTAGGGGGTCGTCACCCGCCGACCCCAGCAGAACCGATCGTTTTGCCCAACTAAGCGTTACCTCCATCGACCGCCTCGCCTCGGATTCCGAGACAGGGTAGGGGGGGCACTCATCGAGGACCATCATGATATCGGAACCGAGCGCCCGCTGGATCTCGATCGCCTTCTCGGGTGTCAGGAAGTGTCTCTCTCCATCGATATGGGATTGAAACTCGACGCCGTCCTCTTTGAGCTTTCGGATCTTGGAGAGGCTGAAGACCTGATAACCACCGGAATCAGTCAAAATTGGTCTTTCCCAGCTGATGAACTTGTGGAGGCCACCCAGATTACGGATCAGTTCATGACCCGGCCGGAGCATCAGATGATAGGTGTTCCCCAGGATGATCTCAGCCCCTAAAAATTCAAGTTCATCGGACGAGACTGCCTTCACGCTGCCGACAGTTCCGACAGGCATGAAGATCGGTGTGGAAAAAGAGCCGTGAGGTGTCTCGATCTGGGTTATTCGAGGTCTAATCATCAATAAAAAAGCCCTCTCTGGTTAAGAGAGGGCTTTTATTCAGGCTTGCAGGTTTAATCAACTAGTCTCTTACACTACACGGGTCATCTGCCTGAGTGCAAAAGGCGCGACACTCCTGCTCCGACACATCAGGGCCGAATTGATCCGTGCAGGCCTTCGGAGGTCCATCGGCGTCATCCGGGTTGAAGGCATCCTGTTTTTCGAACGTCGGTTTGTTGATTGAATGCACGTTGGTGCAAGTGGTAGTCGAACCGCCTGACGTAGCGGAGAAGACCACGGTTGCTGTCGTAAAACCACTGTCGTAATTAATTGAAGTGATCGATGTGCCACTCCCCATCGAGAGCGAAACAGTACCGGTCGAGGTTCCATTGACCGTGAATTCAAGACAGGTATTGTCCGCGGTCATCACACAGTATTTCCCATTCGTCGGATCGATAGGGTCGACCCATAATTTATCCGGGACACTGGCGGGGCAGCCGCCGGAGGTCTTGACATATTCTCCACCACAGTTGCCGAAGTTTTTACCACCATCATCGGTAAACTCTTCGACTTCATCAAACTGCTCGGCCTCCATGCAGTTATTACCGCCCATTCCTTCGTTATCAAACAGCTTCTCCTCAATCGCAAAACATTCGCCGAAGGCCTCTTCCAACTTTTCATTGGTGACACTCGAGAAGTCGACCGTTTTGAAGTCACCGGAGCAATCCCAGTTCCTCTGGAAACCGAGGTCGCTGACGTCGGCGGTCAGCGCGCTCACGTTAAAATCAGCACACCGCGATCCGACAGTCGTTTTGGAGCAGGCGACTTTCAGGAAGGTTTGCGTGATTTTTGTTCCTGATTGTCCCTCATTGAGTGCGTTTGAGATCAAGAAGCATCCCGTATCGATATGGGTTACCTCTGCACAAGTTCCATCGGCGTTTGCCAGGACCATGGGGGCGTCCCGATCGGTGGTATCAGCTGGGTCGAACTTTGTATTCGGGCAGAGCCGGATCGTTTTATAGTTCGTCGCCGTGATATTACAATTGGCGCATTCAAGGTTAAAGTTCTTCAGGAAATTTTCAACATCCTTCTGGGCCATCCCCGGTGGGATCATATTTGCCACAGGCCAGGAGGGAGGTGCGCCTTTGAATTGGAATTTTGCGCAGCCATCGGTGGCGGTCAGGATCGCCTTCGCCTTTCCTTCAAATGATGTCGTGAAACCATCGAAGTCTGTATAACTCCCGCTGAAGACACCGCCGAGGACAAATTCAGTGGCATTCGCCTCGACGCTCATGCAACCGGTCCCCCAACGGCCATCCATGCAGGCAGTGACTTCCGCCTTGCCATCGGTTCCGGCATCAAAAAGACCGTCTTTGATCTTTCCAGTGGTCCCCAGGTTAATTGTCACATCGATTTTGCCTTTTTCCACCTCACTGCCGAAATCAGTAAATTGATGTCTGACACCCCCGGTGTAAATCGCGCCATCGCCTTTATAGTGCATCTCTTCTTCCAATGCTCCATTGAAGCAGAGGTCGCAACGGAGATCGCCGGAAAAAATCCCACACCGGGCCTTGATCTCTTCAGGGGCCCCTGTGTCGATTTCACCAGACTCACAGGCCTTCTTCTTTTCCGTGTCATCATCCGAAATTGTGTCACAGATATCTTCACCATCGGCCTGTGCCTTCAGACTTGGAGGGGCATCCTCGAATTCCATCTCCGGCTTGATCACGTAATAGTTGTAGACCTCATCTCCGATTTCGATCAGATCCAGTTTTTCCATCGCCTTGATGTAACATTTGGATATCTCCGCCTCCCCTGTGATGCGAATCGCCTCCCTCTTATGCATATCGGCCTCGCACCCGTGGCGTGAAAACCCTTCGGACTCGCTGATAGCGGTAGATTTCATTTTCAGAGCAGAGCTGGAGGAGGCTGATTTTAAACTAGGATCGAGACTACTGACGTCTGCTGAGGGGATCGTCTGAAGAGAAGAAACACTGGCGACGCCCGCCTCTGTTTCGCCGGTTCCACCATCAGTGGTTCCAGTAGTCCCTCGAGTCGCTCCTGTACTTCCGCAGCCCCAGATGCCGCCTGAGGCGCTGAGAGCAAGTAAAAGGAACATGACAAAATAACTTCCAACGAATAACGATCCTCTCATTTTAATAGTCATAGAATCTCCTTATATGAGTGAGGAATCTGCAAGAGCAGTTCCAAATTAAGAATTCATTAACTGGCTGAAACTACACCATAATCTGTCTCTGTCAATCTGAATCATGGGTTGAATTGGACCCGTTTTCTGTCATTTTGTTGACAGGTTGACCAAAGATCAAAAAAGGTCAATGTTGGGAAACATCATGGTTATCGCTTTCAAAAAAATCCTCATTACCTCGGGCCCCACCCGGGCCTCGCTCGATGCGGTTCGCTTTCTTTCGAATCGATCGACAGGGCGTTTTGGGACACTTCTGGTGGAAGAGGCGTTGCGAAACCGGATGAAGGTGACAATGGTCTATGGCAGGGGAAGTCAGACGCCAAGGTCTCACCCTCGACTACGATTGATTCCCATTGAAACAAATGACGACCTGGGGCGTGTCTTGAAACGAGAATTATCTAGAGGCGGGTATTACGCTGTCATTCATGCGATGGCAGTTCTTGATTTCCAGGCCTCTCGAGTCAGGAAGGGGAAGGTGGGCTCGAGGGGGGGCAAATGGACTCTCGAGCTCAAGCCGACTCCCAAAATTATTCAGAAGATCAAGGTTTGGTCTCCCAAGAGCTTTTTAATCGGATTTAAGCTGGAGGTTTCCGAACCGGTGACGCTCCTTGCCCATGCCAGACGCTTGATGAAGGAGTCGAAAGCCGATATGGTTGTCGGGAATTTTTTGACAGAGGGGGAGGATGAGAGGCATGCCGGTTATCTCGTCACCCGCCGTCAACAATTTGAAATCAAAAAAGTAACCGGCAAAAAAAAACTAGCCAAGGCAATCATGAATTGGGTTATAAAACAGTCATGAAAAAACTGATTCTTGTTTTGATAGGACTCGCGGTGGTCTCTGGAGGCTACCTCTTTTTTTTACGCAAACCTTCTCGACTGCTTCCCTCTTTTACAGCGAAGGATGCGGCGGACAAGACAGAGCAGGCGTCCCGTTTTCTTCGTGAAAAGGGGGAGGAGGGGTTGAAGCAGAAGCAGTATCTTCCCCTGATAAGGGTTTATGAGAATCTCCTGGTCAAATATCCTGACAACAATGATCTAAAGAAAAAGCTGGCAGATCTCTATGATCGAACGGGCCAGCATGAGAAGGCGGAGACTTTATTAAAGCAAAAGGCCCCGCCTCCTTGACGGAGACAGGGCCTTTTTTTCGTAATCGAGTCTTACCTTATGCTTTGCAATCGACACCCTTCTGGAGGCAGTAGCTGTCACACTGATCCTTTGTGACACTGGTGCCGAATTTGTCTGTGCAGGCCTTCGGGGGTCCACCCTCATCAGGAGGCTTCGTGGGATCGGCAAAGGCATCCTTCGCTTTTTCAAAGGTTGGCTGACTGAGCTTGTGGATTGCCGTACATGTTGGAGAGTTGAAGTTGTTGCCAAACCGGAATTCCGCCTGGGCAACGTTACCAGATCCTTCTGCACCAAACGAGATTCCAGCGATTGGCAGATGACCTGGCATCGTGATCCCGAGACCGGTGTTTGAATCTTCCTTGGCTGCTATTACGAACCCTGACAGGGTTCTAATCGTAAACTCCTCACACTTCGTGTCTGTCGGGATGCAGTATTTATTGGTTTTCACATCCACAGGGTCGATACGGATCAGATTTGAGGCTTGTGTGGTGGAACAGGTACCAGCGTCGGCAACACGCTGGTATTCCCCACCATACTTACCCATATCGCGAGGACCGGCATCCGCGATTGCGTTCACACCATTCATATTTTCTTCCTGATGACAGTTGTAGCCACCCATTCCTTGGTTCGAATTCCCCTTCTCCTGCAGGGAAAAGCACTTATCCATTGCCTTCCCCATCGCCTCGAAGTCGACCTTCGAGTCATCAGTGAAGTCAATTGCTGTAAAGCTGCCAGTACAGTCCCAAGACCTTGGGAACTCTATAGTCGGCTTGTCGGCAGCGATAGTGGTCATGTCAATATCCTTGACCACGCTGAAGTAAGTCGATGCCGAATCGGCGATCCGCTTGAAGGTCTGCGTGACCTGTTTCGCAAAATCTCCTGAGGAGGATCCATTCGAGATCGCAAAACATTCCGTGCCGATATGCGTGACCTCTTCACAGGTTCCATCCGCTTTAGCGGCGATCATCGGACAGTCATTGTCTGCACTGGCGGCCGGATCGAAATTCGGATTGGGGCAGACGTTGACTGTCTTGTAGTTTGAGGTGGTGAGGGCGCCGACCCCACAGATATCGAGGCTGATCGTCGACAAGAAGCCACCCAGTCGGTTGGCGTCAATATCGAACGGGACCATGTCTTGCAAACGCATTGGAGGTGGGGAACCGGTGAAGCTGAATTTCGCACACCCCTCGGTGGCGCTAAAGACAGCGTAGGTCTTTCCGACAAAAGTAGTCAGAATTTTTGTGATCGGATCCTTAAAACCACCACCGAAGCCACCCTTCAAGGTATTTTCTGTCGGTGTCGCGGTAAAGGTCATCTGGCCACTTCCCCATTTTCCGACCATCTTGGCGGTGGCGGTAGCGGAACCGTCTGTTCCTAAGCTCACATCCCCGTCAGTCACCTTCCCGTCGGTTCCAAGATCGACTGTTAAATCAAATGACGTTTTTTCCTCTGTACCGAGGAATTTTCCGATACGAACCATGTTCGCCGTGTAAACCGAGTCGCTGGCGGTATAAGTCCCTTCGGATTCGAGAGCCTCGGATCCATCAGGGCCAAAACAGAGATCGATCTGTAATTCATCTTTATTGGCACCCAGGTTTTTCCCAATCCGCATCTTGATGCTTTCTGCCATGCCTCCTCCGCCTTCTTCACAGGCCTTTTTCTGATCTTCAAATTCATCGGGGATATCACCACAGAAGGCCTCTTTATCATCAACTTCGGCATGTTTGGCGAGGGTTGGAGGTTGTCCACCACTGGGGGGTTGGCCGCCACTTGGAGGTTGTCCACCACTGGGGGGTTGCCCACCACTCGGAGGCTGTTCACCACTCGGGGGCTGTCCGCCGCCACTAGGAGGTTGTCCACCAGCAGGCGGCTGAGCAGCAGGTTCTTTTTTTGCTGCTTCTTGTTCTTCAAAATCCCCCATCTCATCTGGGTCCGGAGGTTTAATGCTATAAAGGACTACCGAACCATCCGGGATTTCAATCAGACCACCCGCCTCCATCGCCATCGGGTAACATTTTTCGAGTTCCACCTGAACACCCATCCGGAAGATCTCCTGCTTGTGCATATTCGACTCACAACCGGCCCGGGATCCCTTTCCTTCAGCTCGAACATTTTCAAACGCCTGGAGTCCGTTATCGACGACAACTGTTGCCGCTTGGACCGTGAGAGCTGAAGCCGATGAAGAACTCAAGCTTTTATCCAGACTGGAGATGTCGGCGCTCGGGGTGGTTCGAAGTGCCCCGACTGAGGCCTCGCCGGCGTCGGTGCTTCCATCTTCATCGTCGCTATCGGTCGTTGTCGTGCTCGCTTTCTTTGAAGAGCCGCAACCCCCCAATCCACCGACTGAGATGGCACCCCACAAGAAGAGGCTGGCGGTCAGACCGACGATCAATCCTCTAAAGGCGATTTTGTTTTTCATATATCCCCCTCCCTTTGTTTATAGCCCCCCCTAAAAGGGACCCGATGTGACGGTTAATTCTGCAAAGATTGTTCCAAAACCCAACTTTGGACAACTGACTGGAATCGCTATCATTTTTTAATCTGATTGGCAAGAAAAAGGGTGATCTTTAACCCAGATGGCATCGAAAAGTTGACGTTTTTCGGGTTAAGGTCTATCCCGGCGTTTATGGAAGAAGCTCATCAACTGATCCGAAAAAGTTTTGGCCTCAAGCAGGTGGTCCAAAAGGATCTGATTCGTGATTATCACAGTGATATTGTCTCGAGGATTGTTGAGGGGGGGAATGTTTATTCGGCAAAGGGGGTCACGTTTCATCTCGCTGGTTCCTTCGGGTTTTGCTACGGCGTGGATCGGGCGGTTGATCTTGCCTATGAGACCCGAAAGCGATTCCCCGACCGGAGAATTTTTCTTACGGCACAGATTATCCATAACCCCCGCGTAAACAAGAATCTGAGCGAAATGGGGATTCAATTCCTGGAGGATTATTCGCGGGTTCAGAAAGAGGATGTGGTGGTTCTCCCTGCCTTCGGGGCGACGGCGAGTCAGATTCAGACACTTCAGGAAAAAGGTTCTGTCCTCGTAGATACCACTTGTGGTTCAGTCTTGAATGTCTGGAAGCGGGTCGAAAGCTATGCGACAGAAGGTTTTACCGCTGTGATTCATGGGAAGTATTATCATGAAGAGACCCAGGCGACGAGCTCTCGGGTCTTGGCATATCCCCAAGGACGCTATCTGATTGTGCTAGATATGGAGGAGACGGAGTTTCTCTGCCATTATATCCAACAAGGTGGAGATCCCGAGGAATTTTTGGCCAAATTCAGGAAACAGGTTTCACCCGGTTTCAATCCAGAAGTAGATCTCAAGAAAGTTGGTGTTGCCAATCAGACAACGATGCTCATGAGTGAATCGTTGGCGATTTCCGAGAGGATCAAACAGGCGCTCGCAGTAAGGTATGGAGAGGATCATCTGAGCCAGCACTTTCGGAATTTTGATACGATCTGCAGTGCGACTGAGGACCGACAGAATGCGATGAAGGATTTGATCCAGAAAGATCTCGATCTGATGCTCGTGATCGGAGGGTATAACTCAAGCAATACGAATCAATTGGCCAAAATCGCCGCCTCCCGTGCGAAAACCTATCATATTGAAGACAAGGATTGTCTGATCTCGGCAACAGAAATTCGTCACAAGCCGGTTGGAAAATTTGAGGCTTCTGTCGAAGAAAACTGGCTTCCTCCCGGTAAGATCCAGATTGGAATCACCTCTGGCGCCTCGACACCGAATCAGGTGATGGGGGATGTCATCGAGCGTGTGTTGTCGTTCCGCTAAAGGATGTCGATAAAAGCCCATCTGCTGCGTTGTCCTCCTCAATCTTCACTCGACGTACCACTCAAGTACGCCTCGTTCGATTTCGTCGGACGCCTTGCATCTGAGCCTTTCTCGACATCCTGTGGTTTTTTAAATGATCAACATACAATCCCCATACGAAAATAACCGATAACGCTCTCTGATTGCCTCTTCATAGGCGGACAGGATCAATTCCCGATCCGCAAATGCCGAGACCATCACGAGGACTGTCGAGCGGGGGCGGTGAAAGTTCGTCAGAAGGGCGTCGACGATCTGGAATTGGAAACCGGGTTGAATAAATAGTGTTGTCGGGGATGTTGACGATTCCAAGGCACGTACGACGGTTGTCCCTACCGCCACGACCCTTCGCTTCTCTTTTTTGGCCTGTCTAACGGCATCTGCTGTCTCTTCAGGAATGACAAACTCCTCCCCATGCATCGGATGGTCTTCGATCCGTTCCGACCGGATCGGTTTGTAGGTGTCATAACTGACATGGAGGGTCAGTGTCTGTGTCTGAACTCCTTTGGTTTTTAACTGATCAAGAATTTCCGTCGTGAAATGAAACCCGGCGGTTGGAGCTGCCTTGGAGCCCGGGATTTTTGCATAGACGGTTCGATACCTCTGATAATCCTGTTCGGTGAAATCCTCCGGCTTCTTTCTCTTTATATAAGGTGGCAGAGCAGGAACCTTGCGACCATTCAATTCAATGAGATCCGCCTCGGCATTATTGAGGACAAGGAGATCTCCTTCCCTCAGATAAGAAGAGATCTCATAAAAATTTTTATGTTCCCATTGGCCACTTCTTCGATCGACCACCATCATGCGTGACTCGTCACGACGTGGCAGCGGGTGTTGGGCGACCAACTCTTTGGGGAATTCGTAATGAAACAGAGAGGTTTGCATGAATTAAAATCTCCCCCTTCCCCCTCTTTGTCAAAGAGGGGGATTGAGGGGGGGATTTTTTAAAGTAGCTCCCGGATAATAAAATTCCAAAATCTCCTGATACGTGTAGCCAAGATCCCCCATCCCCTTCGCCCCCCATTGACAAAGACCAACCCCGTGTCCGGAGCCACGTCCCGAGAGCAAGATCCGGTCTTTCTCTTCTTCCACTTCGAAGAGGGTGCTTCGAATTTTTTGATACCCGATCATTTCTCGAAAGCTGTTGCCCGAGACCTCATGCGACTGAAAGTCAAGCAGCGCAACGCGTCCCGTTTCATTCCTCTTGAGTATCTCGATTCTCCCTTCATTCTCCTTATCCAGTTCATAGCTCCAATGGGAGTGAGGGGAATCTTCACAAAAAGGATCGGGATGGATCTGATTGACAGGAAAAGGGGCCTCTCCTGACCAGACTGATTCAGCGGGCTCACTGATCCCACCGCAGGTGCTGTGATAAAAGGCAGCAAAAACCTTTCCGTCATACTGCAAGATTTGCCCCGCCGTTTCCTGGACAGCTTGGGTGATGAGCGGAGGGTATTCCTCCTGCAGGGCAAAGACCTGGTCTTGTACCGTCACTTCGATATCGAAATTTTCTTCGGGTGAGCGAGGATGCTCTTTTCGATAAAGGGTATAGGTACGACTGGCAACCGCCTGTGCCTTGAGTGTTTCCAATGGCCAGTCCGGAAGGACCTCTTTGGCCAGGACCCCCATGAGGTAGGCCTCGAGAGGAATTTCCTTGATGACGAGCGGTTCTTTCTGAATCGCCACACGGATCGTCGGACTTGTTTGAGAGGCAGGGGGAGTCGTGGCGCAGCTCATCATGAGAAAAAAAACGAGGAAGAGATTTTTTGGCATGTTTGGCACCAACTTTGCCTATTTGACAAAATGTGTCAATTAAGAGAATATCCGTCAACTTTATGAGCTCCCCAGATCTGGAAAAAATTAATCAGGAGCTGGAGATCCGGATCAAGGAGTTGGCCCTCATCAATGAGTTCTCTCAACTGATCGTTTCCACGTTAGAACTCCCCAAACTCTATAATATCCTCGATCACTTTTTGGGTGAAAAGCTTGGTTTTCATGAATTCGCCCTTTTGCTGCGTGAGGGAGAGGAAGAGGTTGTGGTTCAGGTGGCACGCGGTTTTGCCGACAGCTCGAAGGTGCGTGGGATGAGTTTCAAGACAGGAGAAGGGGTGACCGGTCTCGTTTTCCAGAGCCGCCAACCTTATTATATCCCGGATACGCGACTTGAAGGACGCTACCTTTATTATAAGGGGGAGAAGAGCGAGGATGGGTCGTTCCTCTCGATTCCGCTTCTTTTCAAAAACGAAATTGTCGGGATTCTTAATTTTACACGATCAGGGACTGGGGCCTTTGCCGCGCAGGAGATTCAGTTTTTAAATACGATCGCGGTCCAGATCGCCATTGCGCTTATCAATGCTGGTCTTTATTCGAAGACACGTGAATTGGCGGTGCGCGACGAACTGACCGGTCTTCATAATCGCCGGCATTTCAGAGAAATTCTTCCGTTGGAGATCAAGAGGGCCGAGCGTTTTGGGCAATCACTTTCTCTCTTGATGATCGACATTGATCACTTCAAGAAATACAACGACACCTTCGGACATCTGGAGGGGGACAAGAGACTCAGGGAGTTCTCAAAACTCTTACTTACCAGTATCCGGCAGGTGGACTATATCGCCCGCTATGGGGGGGAGGAGTTTGTTGTGGTCCTTCCCAATACCAAAAAAGAAGATGCGGTGGTTGTTGCCGAAAAATTGAGACGAAAACTTGCCTCGGATCCCCAGCAAAATTTGACGGTGAGTATGGGCATCGCTTCCTATCCTGTGGATGCCACGACCTTGGAGGCGGTCCTCGAAGCGGCCGACAAGGCGCTGTATCAGGCGAAATGGAATGGGCGGGATCAGGTTGTTGTCTTTAACGGAGTTTGGACATCACCATCTGCAGATCCTGCCAACAAGGTTTTTTCATTGCGGGATTACGTAAGAGATAAGCAGGGTGGTACGTCGGCATAATCGCTATCCCGCCAAGCTCATAAAACTTCCCTCGTAATTGCGTGATCCCTGTCTTTGTTCCTAATAACGTTTGTGCTGCAAGATTTCCCAAGGTCACGATGATCTTGGGCTGAATCGCCTCAATCTGTTGAAGTAGAAACGGAGAACAGGTGGCGACCTCGTCCAGTTCGGGCAGCCGGTTGTCGGGGGGGCGGCATTTTACGACATTCGCAATATAGACATCGGATCGCTTATATCCCATCGCCTCGATCATCTTCGTGAGAAGTTGTCCGGCACGACCAACAAATGGTTCACCTTGTAAATCCTCGTCCCGACCTGGTCCCTCTCCGACGAACATCAATTCGGCATGAGGATTCCCGGTACCGAAGACAATATGAGTTCGCCCTTTGCAAAGTTTACAACGGGTACAATCGCCAATCTCTTCACGGATTTTTTTGAGCTGATCTTCCGCTGGGAGTTTTGGTGCCGACCGCATCGGCAACTCCTCGATCCCTTTATCGAGAGCGTCCCTGAGGTGGGCCTTGACCTGACTCAGGATCTCACTCATAACGCCCCCTCCGGGACCTTCTTTTCTTGCCGATAGCCCCCTCTTACATTAAGAGGGGGTTCGTGATACAAAAGAACATTCTGGAGGGGAGTTATGGTTTTGTTTCTTACTTTTTCTGTTTTTTTTCTCATCCCTGATAATGCATTTGCCTGGGGTCCCATCACCCACATTGACTACGCCGCGAATTGCCTTCAACACGTAAGCGCCTTTACCCCGGTGGTCAAGATGCTTCTCACAAAATTCCCGAATGACTTCCTCTATGGCGCGTTAGCTGCAGATATTACTGTGGGGAAGGACTATGTGGACTATGTCTATAATTGTCACAGCTGGCGTGTTGGGTTTCTGATCCTGAACGAGGCCCAGGAGGACAGGCAACGGGCATGCGCCTATGGGTATCTCTCCCATCTTGCGGTCGATATCATCTCCCATAACTTCTTCGTCCCGTACAAAACGATCTTAAGCTACCCGGCGCGCACGATCGGTCATGTCTATTGGGAGATGCGTTTTGATGCGAAGAGGCCGAAGTCTTCATGGCATCTCGCGAAAAAACTGGCAGGGATGAAGTTTCCTTATAATGATGAACTTTTTCAGAGGGTTTTGAGGAGGACCCTTTTTTCCTTTCGGACAAACAAGCGGATTTTTAACAGTGTGCTGACCCTCCACAAGTTTCGTCATTGGAAGACAATGATGGAAAAGGTGCATGGGATTTCCCGTTTTCGCCTGCGAGATGATGATATCGAAGATTACCGAAAATTAGCCCTCGAATCGGTTCATGCCTTTCTCAAGGATCCGGAGCATGCCCCCTGCACGAAGGTCGATCCAACCGGCGCCGACAAATTGCTTTATGCGAGCGAGATGCGTCGCGAACTCAAACGTCTAACCCAAAAGAAAATTATCGACGTCGAGGATTCGGAGGAGTTCTTAAAAGAGGTGAAGGTGGCGCTTCGCGAATCAATCTACCATCCCAAGGAACTCCCGACCGTCAGTGATTTGCTTTAAGGGGCGATGTATTTGTAGGCGCCGCGGTCGTTTCGCGTCGGATTTCGGGATTGATCGTCAAGATCCAGGATCAGATCGAGGTTTTCACTCGTAGCATCGGTTGGGTTGATGAGGAGATTGGAATAGCAGTGGATTCGGGTTGTCGAGTTGTCAATCGCATCCTGATACAAGTCGCCGTCATAAACTTTGAGATGGTAGTCTCCCGAATCAGGATTGACCATATAATCATCAGGATCAACCATCGGATCATTGCCGTTGTGCCCGGAGTAATAATAGTTGCCTCCACCGTCACCGGATGGTCCGGGTGATTCGTATTGCGTGCTCAAGATCAGGCAGTGACCTAAGTCGATGGAGGTACTTACCGGATAGGTCATATTATAGGTCAGGTAATTGTCGTAGTTTGTATAACTGGCGCCAGGGACCTGTCGATCGACATGTCCGATCGGGCAGTCATTCCCCATCAGGATATTGTCCGAGAGATAGGGCATCAGGATATCGCCACTACCGGCATTGTTATTGCTTCGCATTGCCCCGTAGATAGCGGTACTTAAATCAAAGTCACAGTCGCGTGCATCGATTGTGTTGTGAATCACATCGAGCTCTCCACCACCGTATTTGATTCCCTCACAGTAGTACATATCCTTTCCACGGATCACGTTGTTGGAAATCGGCCAACCTCTTTGTTTCCCATCACAGGTTAATTGTGCTGACGAGGAGCCGCTGTCGAGATTGGCCAGGTTTGTTCCCCACCAGATAATTCCGCGGAAGGTCTGTGTTGAGGTCCCATTCCCTTGGATCCAGTTACGATCGATGACGAATTCAGCGGTGCCACCGCTGCCGCTCAGAGAAGCAGAGCAGACCTCCGGATTTGTGGCGTTCGTGAGTCGTGAATCGAGATCGATTCCGGCGGTCTCCGGAGCGCGCCCTCCAAAAATCCCTCCCAAAGAGCTACCACCTCCAAACAGGACCACCGCCCCTGAAGCGGCCGGTTGGTAGTTGTCTTCGATCCGGAAGCTCTGTCGGGCTGTCGAACAATAGCGGATCTTGATTGCGGTCGAGCTGGTATCGGCATCCCCTCCATCGATCATTGTATTGTGTCGGATGATCGGGATCGCCTCATTCTTCGTATTGGCATGGATTCGGATCGCCTCGCTGTGATTTGGTCGGAAGGCGGTCTGCATCATGCCAGGTTGAACCTCAATCCAGTTTCCATAGATCGTATTATTCTCAATCAGAGGCGACGAGGTCCCTTTCACATAGATTCCAATGACAGACTCCGGTTCGGGGATGACCGTGAAGTCAACTCCCCCACCAACGCCGCCAACGCCACCAAGACCAGCTTGGGCATAAAGCGGTGAGATCCAGGAATCCCAAGAGAAGAAGTCGAAACGGATTACATGGATCGGAGAGACCTGACCGATAATCCGGTTATTCGTGATATTTGGGGAGGAGGTATCGATCTGGATCGCGTAACTTCGTTCGGCGCCATCCTCCGGTTCAACACGGATATCAAAACCGTCAATATAAGAGCGTCTATCGTAGTTAATGACGGCGATATCGTATGGGCTACTCGAATAAGCCGGGACCGTCCCGGTCCGTTGCGCAGGACCAGCCGAGCTATCCGAGATATCAAAGACAGCCTCTGTCGGATCGGTGCTCTTGATAACAGATCGGTACTCGGTACGATTCACAGGGAATTCCATACCACCAATAGTGACGTTGTGATCAAATACCTCGTGCGTGATTTCTCTCCTCAGGCATGGGACGATCGGATCACCGTCTGAGTCTTCCGTCATAATCTTAAAGCCGCCCAGGATGTGGGTGCGGTAAGGGAGATTGAGCTCATTCTCTTCATAATTTCCATCCATCACGAAGATCCGGAACATATTTTGTGAGCTTGAATGCAATGTGGTACGACAGGTGCTTGCAGAGCTTGTTCCACAGATCTCGCGTTGTCTTGCCTTGACCGCATCGATTGCCTCAGCAATTGTCCTCCCCGGTCGGTTGATTGACCAGGTGGCAGGGGTATCCGAGGTCCCATCGGTACCGTTTTCCCGAGAGACAAAGTAGAGATGGGATTGTGAAATATCGTCATCGAGCATCGGCCTCAGATCGTCGAAGTCAAATGTGACATCGGGTCGCGGATCCCAATCGATCGGGTTGTCCGATGCGCATGCAGTGAGTTCGACACAGGAACGGCTGTTCGGATCGAAGACAAGACCGGCGGGACATTCACCGACGCAGTCTTGCGTCGCGGGATCACAAGGCATGCAGCTGCTTCCGGTCCCACAGGCTGAAAAGCCATCGGCGCGGCGACATTGATTTTCACCACAGGAATCACAGGCTTGTGTTGTTGTATTGCATTGCGAAAAATTGCCACAATCAATCGGTTCAAAACAGCTTCCGCCACCGGTGCAGACACCGGTCGGGCCACAGATCTGTCCGGCAGCACTGCAGGTTCCGGTGCTGGTGCAACTTTCCCCTCCTTGGCAGGTTCCAGAGGCACAGATCTGTTCTCCGGAACATTCTGAGTTGAACTGACACCGGAGCTCTGCACAGAGATTGAATGTTGCGTTGAACGAGTGTCCGACAGGGCAGGAGGGACTGGAGCAGCTGCTGAGGGGGCTTGATGAGCAACTCGCACAACAACGGCCGGCCCTGAACCCTGAGGTGCATAAACTTCCACTACTGCAGGTCGCGTTGATTACGCAGGAGGCTTGATGATCCGCTGTCCGGGCACATGTGTCTGCAGCGCTGCAGGTCACATCACCACAGACGCTGATACAGGTGCCACCCATGCTGACGCCATGTCTCGACAGGTCACACCTCTCATCAGCCGGACAACCGCCATTGTCCTCGCAATCCTGTCCACTACCACAATAACCTCCGATGCAACGCTCTCCGCCGGTGCATTCAGAGTCTGAATCACAGGAGACAGGCCCACCAGCGCCGGTTGGGCTGTAACTGAAGCTCGTGATTCCGCGGAAGGTTGTTCCCGAAACATACGGGGTTTCGAGGAACGATGACTTGCGGATCAGCTGGGTGCGAGCCGAATCTCTGTATGTCTCTACAATCACCGCGACCGGGATGTTGCTACCGCTTCCGGTCATGCCGGTAATATCGATCGCCCAAGTTCCCGCGCTACCATTAACCGCTCGAATCCTTGTCCTTGCTCCCCCTCCCTCAAAGTTTGGAGTGAGCGATGTGCCTGTCGCCGAACGGTAGGTCCAGCTCGCTGCAGCAGGATGATCAATCTCAAAGAAGACCTTTGTCTTGGCAGGATCCGGATGCCGCTGGGTACTCCCGGTAAAGACCTTGGACCAGAGTTGAGCGACAAACAGTGCCCTTGTATTATCACTATTGTATGGATAGCGGACGATCGGTTGTGGAGGATTCGTGCCGTCGTCATATCCGGTGACTGCGTGGAGCGCCTCACTCGCCATCAGGCTGGTGTAACGACCGTCGTAGGAGTTTAGCGCGCCATCGGTGTAGATATCGAAGTAGGGGAGGTCTCCATGTCGCGAACCCCCTTCAGGGACGATTGTGTCTCTCGTGGTATCGGTTGCCGCGGCGAAGTTTGTTGCGATGATGTCGTTGATATCTACCGCCCTGTCGTCATCCACATCTCCGTAGTGAGGGGCAGGGTCAATGTCGCCGGCGCCGGCAACGATATCCGCGTATACACTGGGCAAGAGATCGGGCACAACAATTCCGGTGCCTGTGTCAGTCGCCGGTCCCTTTGGCCTGACTCTGCCCCGGAGTGGACTCCAACCGGCCCCCGCCGCTTTACTAAATTGGATCTCGGCGATCTTGCGCACCCCTCCTGACAAGGGGGTTGCCGGCGGAAAGATGATGTCCATCTTGATCGTGGCAAGACCGGATGGAACCGCCGGATTTCCGGCATCGGTCGGTGCCCAGTACTGACAGGTAACATTGGCTCCTGTGATTTGCGGGAAGACGTAGCTCCCGTCGCAGTCGGGCAGGTGCGACGGTGTATCAATAATTAACGGATCGAAGAAGATCCTGAGGTCAATTCCGCCGGTTGAGGCCGCGGCGTTGTACCAGATCGGAAGACGGAATGAGGTCGGTCCGTTTTCCGGGAGGGCTGATCGGCCGAACGGATCCCCAAAATTATTTCCGAGATCGATGTCGAGTGCTCGAGGGATGAAATTCACTGGGAGGTCTTGGTTGACGACGACAAAGTCACCATCATCGACCCCAGAGGCAGGTCTGAGTTGGAGGACCCCAGCTCCATTTTCTGTTGCCTGAATGGTTCCCTTGTTTTCCTGTCCGGTCACGACGGTGACAAATTGAGAATGACCCAGACTTGAGAAATTTGTCGGGATACGGGTGGTATTGGCCGGGGCATTGAAGGAAATAAGCCCGTCATACGCATCATCGCCGTTTTCGGTCAGCAGGGAGCGGGTATCATCCCCGGTAAATGTCGCATATGAGACCAGATTTGCCTGTGTCAGCGGGATGTCTCCATCCTCACCGGCGCGAGCCTTTTGGACACGGAACGTCGGTTGAGTGACATCGCCGTTACAGTCTCCACCGAGTGTGATCTTGTTGCTATTGGAATTACAGGTCCGCTTCCAGTCGATCATGAGCTGATTCAATTCGACCGGTGTTGTTGAGATTTCGATTTGCAAACCGGCGCTTGCGAGTCGGCCGACATGCGCCTGCAGTTCAACCGTCCCGTTGGAGGAAGAGGTCGTCCTGAGTCGGTTGACCGGTGTGAATCCACTAGTCCCGCCTACTTCGAGCAGCGTGCCGAGGTCAGAGACGTCCGGTGATCCTGTCGCATCGAGACGGCGGATCAGGACCTGCGGCGTTGTACGGAGAGAGGGATCGGTTGGGCGACTGGCCACAATGTATTGCGAGGCCTCGACCGCGGGTGAGGTATCGGTGAATCCAACCAGGATCGAGAGGTTCGCCTGCTGGTGGTGCGTGCTATTCTCGATCTTCGAGAGTTCTGTTTCAGTCACCGGTTCCTCGCCTTCCGGTGTGTAGGTCTCGAGGCTTCTTAAAGTTACTTCATCGTAAGTTATGACACGAACAGTGAACGGCGTTGTCTGATCCGGCCAGAGCGAGACGGTCAGATTATATTGTCCCGATCCGGCCCCTTCAAGTCCGTCGGCCGCGGTTCTCCTCGAACTTAATACCTGTGCCGCGGTGTCAAAGTTCGCGACATCATTCCCGCCGACCAGTGTCCAGCTGGTCGTTGCGCCATTCGAGACGAGGTCGATGCAATCGGCACCACTGACAGATCCGGTCGTCGCATCGACGGAACAGGTGCCGCTCCCCATGTTCCCAACAACCCTGTAAGGCACTGTCTGTGGGAGACCCCGTAGTGTCGTTGTGATCTCGTCTCCTCGAAGTGCTACGGTGGTCTCTGAACCTGCGAGGATATACGGCTGACCTGCCTGCTGCTGGATCCAGATCTGCGTCTGGCTTGGCGGTGCAAATTCGACACGGACATCCTGTTCGTCAGTCAGACCTGACCATTTTGCCTTGACCTTTGTCTCTCCGCTCCCGGCTGCCGTGATTGTTGTCTGAGTCGTTCCACCGGCAGAAACGATCGAGCTATCCTCGGACCAGAGGCTATTATTACCGTCCGGGGCGTTGGAATCGAATCTCGAGGTGATGTCGAATCGTTCGCCGTCATTTAAGTTCGCATAGACCTTTGCTGTCGTCGTCTGGCCGACCCTCGTGAAGATACTTGCGACCTGTGCCTGGGCGTTCATGTTGTTCGCCTCTGTCAGGTTTGAGGAGTTGATCGTCTCTGGTGTCAAGGAAGACAGGATGGTTCGGGCCGGGATCACGATCTCAAAGGGATCGTCATGATTCAGGTCCAAAAGGGAGGTCGGGGTGTAGCTCAAGGTATGGGTCGTATCCTGGATCAGACTCGAACCGGCCGGCAGACCTGCGATGGAGACGAGTGCCCCTGATATGTTAACGGAGCCGGTCCCTCGGATTCGTCCCCCGGCGACGTTTTCAAAACCGGCACTGCTGAAGACGAAATGTGAGGATACGCCGGTGCGTGCCAAAACATCCGTGGTCAGGTCATGCCTGACCCCCCCCGTAAAGATGCCGATAACGTTGGCAGCGGTCGATTGTGAGCCACCACCCAATTCGGCAGGGAGGGTTTCGAGATTTGCATCCTCCAGCGCAAGCTCGATCGATTCAAGCCTCAGGACGTTGACCTTGACCGGGTTACTTAAGGATGTTGTCCCTCGTCGGACCGTCAATGTTGCCTCACCGGAGGCGTCGAAGGTGCTGATCGTAAATCTCCCCGGGTTTGTGGCTGCTGTGGCCGCCGGTACCGTCAATCCTGCGACACCGGAGATATTCAGCGTCAATCCGTCGGAGGGGGCGAGTGTTGTGACGGTCGGATCGAGCGGTGATTCGGTGATATTCCAGAGGCGTCGGATCCTGACCTCGCCTGATTCATACCCAGAAGCTCCGAGCAGCCTCGATTTGTTCAGGAGCTGTTGCGGAGTCACCGTCGCAAACGCCCCTTCGATCCTGCGGGAGATCAGTGTGACCTGACCGGTGCTTGCGACGGCGGATGAATCACCGTCCCAGACGTAGGTTGAACCAGCCGATGAGATCGTTCCGCCGGCGTAACCGACATTCGGTGCTAATGTGATGGAGAATGCAGAGCTCGCGCTTGGTTGACCATCACTATCGTGATCCCCGGTAATCGGGCCGACGGTAAAATCGACCCGGCCGATCTCGACCTCGGTACCGCTTGCATTCGAGGCGAGGAAGTAGACATTCGGTGTCGCGCTGGCCGCATTAATCACGGCGGAACCGGTCGCTGTTGGCGGCAGTGCTGCGTTGGAGGCGGTTAGTTTTGCCGCATCGTAATTCAGACGGACATCGTATCTCTCCAGCGCTGCAGGAACATTCGTCTTCACAATCACGGTCAATGTCTCTCCCTCGACCATCTCGCGATTCGGGACCTCGGCCCAGACCATTCCGGCGACAGGAGAGAAGGAGGCGGGGCCCGGCATTGTGATAAAGTTTTTCTCATCGGCATCGCTTGTCTGATCGGATGAGGCACGAACCGTCAGCAGACGTGTCGCTCCAAGGACAAACTGATCGGGAGGAACCGTGATCGTTGCATGCGCAACACCGGTCGCATCAATAGCAACGGTGGACAAGGGGCCGATCGCCGTAGCTCCGTAGAAGAGTCGGAATGAGACATTTCCGGTCGGGACGGTGCTGCCACGACTATTAGTTACCATGGCGTACGCTTCGACGACGGGGCTTGTATCAACAGGCTTTGTATTCAAGGCGACACGCTGCTTGTTCAGGAAGAGGTCAAGTCGGTTCCCACTGCCGGCAGTGACGGCAAACGAATGCGAATCTTCCGATGCGGCAGTCCCATCGACCATCGCCCGCGCAATGATCGAGCCATCCGAGATCGCAGACAACAGCGAATGGATCGTTGATTCGTAGAGACCATCGCGTACCTCTGTCTGATCAACAATTCCGCTGGCGCGACCGGGTGATCCATCGGCCGGTGCGAATTCGACATCCGCCCCCTCCACGACCAGACTGAGAGGGAAAGGAGAAGGATCGCAATCGTCTCCGATCCCATTGTCATTCGCATCATTCTGGCCAGGATTCGGCTCGTTGACACAGTTGTCATCACAGTTATCAACCTCTCCACCGGTGCATTTGTTATCACCGACAGTGCCGCTTCCATCACCATCATTCAGGATTCCATCACCATCGCTATCGGCGGAGCAACGCCCTGTGGAGGTCACACAGGTCTGGCCCTCGGCGCAGGCAGGAGTAGTACAGGTAAGAACGGCAGGTCTGCAGATCCGGTCGTCTCCACAATCTTCCCCGGCAGCGCATTCAGCGTCGTTGTTACAAGTCCCGCCCGTCGTTCCTGCGGTGCAGACACCGGAGAGACAGATTTGATCGGCAGGGGGTCTGCAGTCGGCATTGCTATCGCATCGGCGGGCAGCGGCGCAGCTCCCATCGGCGAGTGGAAGGGATTCGTTCGGACAGGTGACAGGCTGACAAGCGGCCAGTAAGGCATTGCAGCAGCTACCGGTGGTTGGATCATAAACCGGCCTCGTCGGATCGGTGCAGTCTGGCACACAAGCTCCAATTCCTCCTATCAACGCACATTCGGTTCCGAGACAGGTGATGTCCCGGCATTCCTCCGGCGCACACTGGCCCGACTGGCAGGTTTCACCGGTGCTGCATTGAGTATCAGCGGTACATAGCGGCCGGCCGTCGGTTCCGCGCACATTGAATTGCCCCGTGACCGCAACGACATTATCGCCAGTTGCGGTTCCTGTCGTGACGCGTGCCTGCAGGGTCGGCGTGGAGTCGTACTTGAAAGTCACAGATGACTCGTAGACCTCTGCTGTCGGTGTGCAGGTGGTTGGTGTTGGTTGGGCAAATGTAATCTCATTCCCGTCGGGGCCAGGATCGGCGACGGAGAATCCGACCTCCCGGACACAGACGGGGAGTCCATCCTTATTAAAGAGACGTGCCTTGAAGGTGTATTGACCCAATGTCGTTGTCGGTTCCAGTGTCAGGTAGGTGAAATGGAAGGCGCGGGCGTCGATCTGCAGGGCCAGGCTCACGTCAAAGCCGTTCGTCCCGTTACCATTATAATCACCGAGAGATTCTGAGATCGGCGCCCCCGGATAGCGATCGGCCAGAGGTATCGTGATCTCGGTGATCGGATTCAGGCCGGCATCCACCTTGAGGGCCGCAATATCATAGGGGTTGAAGACAGCTGCTGTCTCTCCCGGTCCATTCGCGTAATTTTTGATCCCACCCGGGTCCACATGCCCCCTCGCAGCCATGACCTCGGCATTGTTACTGACGTAGATGTTTGAGCCTCCGGATCGGCCGACAATTGTGACCCTTCCCGTCATTTCAAACCAGGGATTTTCAGCACCCTTCGAGGCGGAAAGGATCGGGACTGTGATGATCTCAACGAACCCGGTTTTACCCGGTCCTGCAGAGCCGCTGATGAGGAGATTGCAGGAGCTGTCGGTCGCTTGATTGCACTCCGTATTAACGTCCGCTGTTCTGACAGAGTTGATGGTGCCGTTCATGCTGGCGGCCCATGAAGCCCCTGCGAGGTTGAATTTCAGGACACGCGGGTCGTAGGTCAACGAAATCCCGAATGTGTTTAATTCGGCTGAGCCGGCGTTGAGTCTTAAGGTGAGTGGGGGATTTGTTTCTCCGGGTACGAGGACCGGGATGAATCGCCCCGTGGTCGGGCCGATATCAAGATCCCCCTCACGAGGCTGGAGGTTGACCGCGAGCCGATACCCTCGGTCCGTGCCGTCCGGATTTTTAAGCAGTGAAGAGCCGGTGTTCTTGACCAGGAGTGGGATCGAGACGGCGCCATTGCCACTGGCACTGATCTCTCCAAAGCGGTTGCTGTAGGCCTCAATAACGGGACTCAAGGTTGTTCTTCCGGACATTCGCGGCATCTCGATCTCGTCTATCGGGTTGTCTGTGGTGCCGAAGTCGAGCAGAGATCGCTCGGCGACATTACCACCCGGACCTGTCAGTTTCATGCGCGTCCCGTCGGTGAACTGGCCGATAACGGTCACGAAATGGGAATCACCCCTGTAGGTCATCAGTGTGGCGTCGAAGGGGGAGTCGCCATTGAGAATTTCGATCTCATCATTGTTAATCCCTTGTTCCAGATCGTTACCGATCGAGCTGTGGCTCCCACGCACAATCGTTCCTGCCGGGTTAAACAAGATGGGAGCCGGATTGATTGTGATCAGTCGTGATGACTCGAGTCTCGATCCGACCGCTGGGGGATTGATCTGGACTGAGAGATCACCGCTCTCCGATCCTGTTCCCGCGGTCAGTCTGAAACTATCGGGCCAATGAGATGGGTGATCCGCAGGGACTGGCGGGGGAGAGGAGACGGTGTATGTCGCGGCGCTTGGTGGGGCTAATGAGGTCTCAAGGAGCGTTAGTTCGTTTGGTCCGAGATAACTTCTCGTCCCATCAGTCCAGCTCCCCTCGACAACGACTCGGAGTCTCTGCCGCTGATTCGTCTGCCCTTCGATAAAGGAGATTGTAGAGGAGGAGACCGCATCGGTCGGGAAGAGTCCATCGGCTGCTGTATAATGGGGGAGATCAATCGCCGGGTCATAGTCCTCGTAGGTTTGTAGTGAGAGCTCGGTCAGTGTCGTCACAAAGAGGTGACAGGTCTGATCCGGCAGGCCGAGGTAAGCGACATCGAGCAGGATCGTGACCGGACCACCACTGTCACCACCGGCAGATTCGACGACATTGGAATCCTGAAGAAGGGTTGTCGTCGTCCCATCCGGATTTGTGACCGTCCTTGTCTTGATCAGGTCGGCCCCTTCTTGAACGATGAACCGGATATTGGCTGTCGGAACAGTCCCCCCGGAATAGGTGACACTGAGGCTTGTCGAGGGATTCAATCCCCGGATCGTATGGGCGGCGTCTTCTTCACTTCGCGCAATCGGGACGCAACCGGTCAGTGTTGTTGGTGGGGCATTGATATCGAGATTGAAATTGGCCGTGTATAGCGTCCCGCCGATTATCGCTCTGACATGTTGATCCGTATAGACCCCTGTTGTTCGCGGGGTGAGCAGGGTCGATGTGGCTGAGGTAAAGTCTGCGATATTTGGATTCTCGACCGTGAGACTTCTGCTGGAGCGAAGTTCTTCGGTGATATCAAACCGTCCACTGCTCGTGACCGCCGTGACGGTGACGGGTGCCCGATCGGAGAGATGCGTAAAGGTATTCAAGACCTGGGCCTGAGCTGTTGTGGTCTGATCGATGTTATCAGGGGTTCCGAGCGTGACTGGCGAGGCAACCGATTGCATCGTGACATGGGCCGGGACGCTTAACTGTGGTGTGAATGGTGATGAATCTGGCATTCCGGAGACAGTCAGCACGACATCGGGCACCGCCCTTCCGAAGACCCTGATCACGCAGGTCCCTCTGTCCGCGATGATCCGAACAATCCCACCGCTGACCGAGCAGATTGTCGGGCTTCTGGAGACAAATTGGGTTTTGGCATACTCGGTCAGATCGAGTCGTGGGTCGCCCGTATCTTCCTGCCAGGAGACATAGAGGTGGACCTTCGGGTAGATCCCGAGTGGGTTGAGTTTATTCAGAGTCGCTTCGTAGATACGGGTCGCAGGGTTCAGCGTGAGATCGAGATCTGCATCGAGGGTGATTTCTTGATCACTCAGATCAGAGGAGTTTGAAATACGCTCGTTTCGGATCTGGAGGTTCGAGTTCGTTTTGGTGATTCCGCCCTCGCTGTAACTGACCGTCAGTGTATCGGTCCGTCCGCTGACATTATTGGCGGTGATGGTGCCGCAGTTTGTTGCGTTCACTCCTCCATTCGCACTGGTGCAGGTTGCAGAGCTCGTCGGGACTGTGCTGAGAAGCCCATTGTTCTGGACCTTGTAGATCGCCACGGAGGTCCGCTTCATGCTGTTCGGGAGGGCGGCCATGAGGGAGCTAATCGAGGAACTGGTCAGTTCAGAATCCCTGGCATAGGCGAAGATCTCACGAAGTTCGGTGTTGATGAGACTCATCGTCCCTGAGGTCTGGCCAGTGACATAACCGGTCCGATCGGCGACTCGGAGATCAGCCCCAGCCCCCGTTGAAATATCGATCTCCTCTCCTGATGACGGATCCAAGTATTTGAATCCCCTCCTCGCATTGGCGGAGAAGGCGATCGAAGGTGGGAGTTCTCCCGATTTCACGCGGAAGTGGAGCGTCATGAGGGTGCCACCAGTGGTCAGTTGGTTCGCTGCCGATGCGGCGACGAGCGCCACCGAGGCAGAGTCAGAGAGAGGAGGGGGTGCCGGGTTTGCAATCGGGTCAAATCCCGAGGCGACACTGATCATATAACCATCCGCGGCAGGGACAAGCTCCAGCGCATTGGAGTTATAGGTAAAATCGATCGTTGCAGAGATCACCCCATGACCGGCGGTATCGACGGTGATCGGGACATTGAAACTCTCTCCCGCGGCGTACGAACGGGTCGGGAGCTCCATCCCGATCTGACCGGAGTCGAGTGTCAGTGGTGAGACGATTTGTTTCAAAACAAGAGACTGGCTTTCGGTCGTGGCGGGGTTGGTGATACTCGTCAGTTTTGTTGTGCCGTCGAGCAGTCGGACCGATATCGTTTCGTCGTCCTCGCCCGCCTCCGGAAATCCTGTCAGTGTCAGGGTACCGGAGAAGATGCCGGGGTAGTCTGTTGCGGTGAGGGTGACAGAGCCATGGCCACCGTCGGCACCCGCGCTGATGACCCTTGTTCCTCGATACGGTCTCCCAAAGTCATCGGTTACCAGCGCGAACGCCTGGACCGAGGAAGTTGCCGGGGGATTCTCAGGATAGACCTCGGGACGTGCGAGGATCAGCTTTCCTCGTTTGGCCTCCGTGGCGACGGTAACATTCAGTGAATTAGACTCGAACGTCGTCCCACCGTTTGCCTTGGCTGAGATCGACTCCGTTCCCGGGAAGCCCAGGTCAAAGATTTTTCCGGAATAGATTCCGACAGGGTCTCCTTCCCCTGTCTCTTCCCACCAGATCCCCTCCCAGAGGCTGGGGTTCAGATTGGGATCGGCGGGTGTCCTTGTCGGGGTAAAAACGATATGCGCGCCAGTGACCCCTTCACCGGGGATCACGCCATTATCGACATCGATCGTGACCTCGAGTGTTGTCGGCGTTCCTCGAGCCGAGCCATCGGCACGCAGGTCTTGGGCCGAGAATCGGACGGTGTGCGGTCCCACATGAGTGGCGGCATCGGTCGGTGTCCAGGAGAATGTTCCATGATCCGAACGACCCTCAGGATCCGGATCGATCAGTCTAAAGGCGTCTTCGGGGCCTGCGGGGATCAGCAGGTCGGTGTCGATGCGCGAGAGACTTACCCTGTCCCCATTCGAATCGGTCGCCCGAACGGTGAAGGTGACCGCGTCTTGCAAGGAGACGTCGTAACGGAGTTGTGTCGGTTCCATGAAGGTTGGTGAGATGTTCGGCAGCACACATTCCGTTCGATCCCAAACCTGATCGCCGGGGCAGTCGCAATGATCCCCGACGACTGTTCCACCGTCATCGGTACAACTTGTTTCGGATACGCAGCCACTCGTTCCATCCCAGAACTGGTCACTAGGGCAGACACAGAGAGTCCCGACGACAGAACGAGGTGCATCACAGGCATCAGTGGCAATACAATTTGTCCCATCCCAGACCTCACCGGTGTCGGTACATCTGCAAAGACCTCCCGCAGCGGTACGAGGTGGTGTCTGACACTCTGTTGCGGCGATACATTGACTTCCATCCCACAAATTAGTTCCACTGCAAGCGGCGACGCAGCTGTTGGTCGAGAGATCGCATCGCGGTGTTTCTGCGGAACATTGGTCGTCAGCGGTGCATGCAACATCGGCACAACGACCTGCGATACAGGCGCGACCTGAGGGGCAGGTATCCCCGGCCTCATCACAAGGGAGATCACCCCTGGGGCCTTCCACCTCGAAGCTCTTTGTGAAGGTGACGAGGTTATCGCGTGTCTCGGGACCCACACGGTAGTGGAAGGTGTAGGCGACGTCGACGGTGATGGTATCATTATAGTCTGTCGAAAAGGTAGTTTCGTAGAAATTAGTGAGTCTATTGGGGGTCGAGATCTCAGAGCTCCCAAGACTTACACTGTTTTCCGGGTGTCCGGCGCGGGCGGTGAAGGCGATATCGACACCGCTTGTGACATCACTATTGCGTACATCTTTGAGATGGGTGCTCAGGGTGTAGTGACCGGTGTCGTCGGTAGTCGGGTCGTCATCGGGATTTGGATCGAGATCGATTTCGGGGAAGTGGAATCGTCCCACGGTCGCTTGCAATCCATATCCGAGATCGGAGGCCTTCAGTCCGTCGTCCTGATTCAAGTTCGCGTCGGTTCGTTGAGCTGACGTGCATCGTTCAGCAGGTGTTGTCGGATCGAGACAATCGAGGATCACGACAATATCGGGGCCACTGAAGACGGTGCCGTCACCGCTGGGTGGTCCTCCATCGAGATTCGGGGCACTATGCGGATCGACAAATCCCCTCCCTGCGGGGAGATCAGCATCGGTATGTTCTGTCCGGGAGGAGTCGGTCAGGATCGCTTGGCCGGTCAGCGTTGTCCATCGGGGACCAACCGCATCTTTCACCGGGGTGAAATGCAGTGTCCCCAACGATAGATCATTGCCGGCGCCGAGTCTGTAGTTTGCCGTGACCAGTAATGTTTCGATGAAACTTCCGGATGCCGGCGGAATCGTTGAATAGGAAGAGGGATCGGTCACAGATGAGGTAAAGACCGGATCTGTTACGCGGATGACACGCGTGTCATAGTAGAGGGTCAATTGCATGACCCTCAGGTCGTTTCCGGCGGGGATGTTCACACGGACCGGGACCATAAAGCTGCTGCCACTCTGGACCGCAATAAATCGTCCGTTCGCGTCACCGAGGTCGACCTGCCACTCGTCAGCCAAAAGGTTTGCGGCGAGGTTGAACTTTTCCACATCGGTTTGACTGAAGGCTACAAGTGTATTTCCATCGGAATCCTGACCAGAGATGGCATCCTGATCCGGGATCAGAACCCCGATATCGGTGGCGCCGTTCAGGTTTAGCTGGAGTTCGCCACGTGTTGATCGACCGAAATCTCCATCGATCGGCGTGACAAAGTCGATTGCCCTCGGAAGTGGGGTGGGTCGGCTGTCATCGAGACCGGGGAACCATTTCTCGGCCGCGGTCAATTCGAGAAAGTCACTGAAAATCTGGACCCCACTCTCGTTCATCAGGTCAAATCGGGTCCGGTCTTTGAATGTAGCGACAGCCCTCAACCTGGCTCCTTGACCTGCTAATCCGCTGAAGGTCCCATCAAAGAACTCGCCGCCGCGTGAGATATCTCCGTTATTGATTTCAGCACCCCGGCCGGAAAGAACGATCTCGGTGATATCAATCGGTCTCTCCTCGACGACGACATCGATCGATGAGGTGAAGGGGGTGACCACTTCTCCTTCCTCGAAACTCCTCTCATAGCGGTAGTCACCGGGATTCTGTGGGACAAGCCGATAACCGTTTGGCCACCCGCTGCTACCGGTAAACGACGTTGTTGCGATATCAGCCACGGCAGGGGCTGATGTGAACCTGTCGAGCGTCAGGTAGTCCCTCATCCCGCGTGATTCACCATCTGACCAGATCGCGTGGGCGATCAAACGTCCCTGTTGATAGGTGTCTGCCCTCGCCTCGACCTGCGAGAGTTTGTTGCCGATCTCCATCATCGCGGAGGCAAACGGGCCATCAAAATCTTCATAGAGCAGGAAGTTCAGGTCGGAGAGGGTGACAACATCCCGCTCACAATACTGGACAGGGATCCCAAGGAACCCGTCGGGATCGATCTTGACCTTGAATGAACCGAATGAAGCGAGAGGGGATTTCACTTTCAGATTGCAGGGGCCCTCTTCGCCTGTCGTGACAAAACTTCCAGCATCACTGACGAGCCCGACGAAGTCTCCCCCCTCTTCAACTGTACAGGTGACATCGACCGGTGTGCCATTGTCGCGTGTGATCTCAAGGGTCGTTACGGTCGATAGTTCGAGCGCCTCTCTTGCGATATCTACTGCACTTGCCGCGAGATCGTTACAACCGGTCACACTAAATGCCGGTGTCGGGATATCGACGATCACCTCTTGACGGACAGGGACGCCGCCGAAGGTCGTTTCGAGATAGGCGGTGCCATTTTGAACCGCCTCGATACAGAGATAATCGGGTGCCCCAGGATCACAGTCTGCGATAATTCCGATCGCATCGGTATCTCCAGTGACAGAGAGGTCACGGGCAATGATATCGGTGATCATCATTTTCTTATGAACGCCGCCTTCCTCCGTGGTGATCGCCCATGCGGTGATCGGAACCCTCTGCTGGTATTGCCGCAGCACATTTCCAACCTCTGCGTTCAAAGAGGTGACTCCCAAGGCAGTGCTGCTCATCGCCGCGAGAGGGGTGGTCGGATCGTTTGTCGAGGTAATCTCGGCCGGGACTGAAAGGACCAGATCGGTGATACTGACAGGCCGTGCATCAGCGGGCGATGAGATTCTGAAGATTCCATCGACCCCAAGCGACGTATTTTTGACAGCGACGTTAAAAGAACGGTCTGTCGGGAGGATCAGGCCACCACCGCCGGCCGGTGTGGGGCCAACCCAACAGGGGCCAAGCGCCGGAAGGGTCTGACCTGTGCTTCCCGCTGCGACGGTGCAATTCATCCTCTCTGTCAATTCAATTTCTGAATCGCTTCCCGGGATCCTCCAGAAGGTCCGGATGCGTGTCCTCTGATAGCCCCCTCTTGGAGAGACGAGGGGCTGGAGTACCGGATCATCCGCTGCGATTCGGATACCACCAGCTGCAGGGGTTGCCGGGTTGAATACCGCTGCAGGACTATACACTGCCCCCTTGATCCCGATCGGTCCGATTGTGGAAAAACCGGGAAGTGTTGCGTTGAATAGTCTGGTACCATTCGCGCTGACCTCATAAGTTCCCAGCGCCGCATTCATCACGTCAATCCCTGAGCCGCCTATCGGGGTGAGGATCGGTGTGGAGGAGGGGTTGTGTCGTGGACGATTATAGGTGACGACGTCTGTCCTTTCTGTTTCGATCACTCGAACCTCGAGCTGGGAGTTTCCGTCGAGCTCTGGGGAGATTTCGGTCGCCTTGATCAAGAAACTCTCCCCAGCCCAGGCGAAGAAACCGAGCGATTGGATCGGATCGAATCGGATCTCTCCCCTTCCATCGTCAGACTGACCATCATGATCAGCGACCACCATCGGTTGACTACTGGCAAAGGTCGTGGCGCTCCCACTGACGTTGGATTCGAGACGATTAATGGTTCCGGAAATGTCAAAGGCTGTTCGACCCGTTTCTGGCCAGTTGTCGTCTGACTCAAAATGAATCCTGGCGACATGCATGATGCCGTCACCATCCTCATCGGTTTCTGCAGTCATTCCCGAGGTAATCAGATTGATAGTCCCACTCGTTCGGTCACAGGCGCGGTAGGGGTTGAAGCTTGAGATGTCAGAACCGAGATCGACACCGGCACACTGAATGGCGGGGGCTTCATAGGTGACTGTCAGATCAATACCAAAGAGATTCGGCTGATCGGAGATATTCACATAGACGTCGACATCAAAATTTTCTCCGGGGACGATTGTCTCTTGCGGGAGTTGAATGCCGGCGGAGCCAGGTGAGACAACGAGGGGATCAGCAGGTCGAATGGCATTAAATGTATCCGAACCGGGGGTCACTCCGGGTCCAACGACGGTGACTTCGAGTGTATGAGAGGCGCCATCGAATCCCTCATCCGGGACACGGATGGTCTGGTAGTAGATCCCCGTCTCAAGTGGCGTCGGTCCGCTGAAGGGGGATGGGATCGGTATACCACCGTGACTATATCGGACAGAGCCGGGAGTTGGATCAACAGGACGTCCGTCACTATCGACAAAGAAGGTGAAGAAGCCGAGATCGACCTTATCCTCACCGGGAGGGAGGAAGAGATCGGGGACATTCGTGACGACATAGACTCTGGAAACAGTCCCGGTGACATTCACCTCTCCGGCGCGTGTCGCGGTCGAATTCGGGATGCTGACCGTGACTGTCTTGTCGCCGGTCGAGCTGACCTTGAAGAACTCTCCATTGTAGGTCCCATCGGCTGCGAGGGGGTCTGTGGGATGATCACTCTCCCACCAATTCTGATCCCAGAGATTGACTTGGGTCGGTGGCGTCCCTTCCGTCAACGCAAACTGGATCGGTGCCAAGCTAACCAATTCTCCTGCGGCTGGGACACCAACCTCGATTGTGGCGACGGCAGGGTCTGAACTGCCTCCTCGACCATCGGACCCGGTGAACTCAAACCGATAGGTGTTCCCTTGGTGATCAACGTCTGGTGTCCAGCGGAAGGTGTAGGTGTTGGGGGCTGTTGCACCCTCATCGAGTATCCGCGTGGCACCGACATCATCGGGGAGAAGGATTCCACTTTCATTCGTTGTGACCATCGTGACCAAAACGGGGTCTTCATCGAGGTCGGAACCGATCACGGAAAATTCTGTGAGCTGACCGGCACGCGCCTCAATCACGACCGGGGTAATCTCAAGGGTCGGAGGGTTGTTCGAAACGGTGCAAACGTCTCCGGAAAACTCCATCCCGCCGGGACAGACGCAAGCGTCGCCGAGCACCTCGCCACCTCGACATTCAGTGGTCGGGACGCAGGCGGTCCCATCATAGAAACTATCACCGGGGCAACTACAGATCGTTCCAATCAGTGTGCGGGGTGGTGAGTCGCAATCGTCAGCGGGGATGCAGCGCCTTCCATCCCAAACCTCACCGGCGTTTGTGCAGCTGCAGAGACCGGCTGCAGCACTACGAGGTGGTGTCTGACACTCTGTCGCGGCGATGCATCGCGATCCATCCCACAGATCGGTTCCCGTGCAGGCAGCGACGCAGCTGTTGGTCGAGAGATCGCATCGCGGTGTGGCACCGGAACACTGGTCGTCAGCAGTACACTCCACATCGGCACAACGTCCTGCGATACAGGCACGGCCTGAAGGACAGGTGTCACCGGCAACATCACAAGGGAGATCGCCACCTGATCCGATAACCTCAAAGGATCGTGTGACCTGGAGTTCATTGACCCCCGGGGTGCTACCAACCATGTAATGAAAACGGTAGAGGACTGTTGCGGTGATCGTGTCGCTAAACTCTGTCTCAAGAGGTGTACGGTAATAATTTGAATCCAACGTTGGAACGATACCTGTATTTGGGGAGTTTTCGATCAAGTCAGCCACCTCGAGTGTCAGATCGTTTCTGGCTGAGCCGGAGACAGAAAACTGGACGTCAACTCCGGAGACCACATCCTGGTTTCGGATATCCTGCATGTGGGTCGAGAGGACATAGTGTCCGGTGCCACCAACGAGATCTGGATCGAGGTCGATATCAAAGAACTGGAATCGTCCGACAGTCGCCTGGAGACCATAGCCGATATCGTCGGCATTGAGTCTGTTTCCGATCCCTTCGAGGTCGGCCCCGAGCCCTTGGGTCGCCGTGCATTGACCGGTACCGACTCCGAAGCTGAGACAATCAAGGATCACACCGATATCACCACCACTGAAGTAGACGACACCCGTATCATCTGCGTTGATTACCCCATCGCCATTGGTGTCAGTGCCACCGAAGACCCCATCGAGGTTCTTTGCGTTGTGCGGATCGACATACCCACGCCCCGCGACGAGATCTTCTCGATGCTCAACGTTGCAAAGTGAGGGGGCAGCCGGACCACACCCCGGTTCATCGACGGTCAAAACGGAGGCACCGGTCAACTCCGTCCAACGGGTCCCAGTCGTCTTGTTTAGGACATTGAAATGAAGTTGACCCAGAGGCTGGTTGGTTCCTGCAGCAATCGCACCGTCGTAGCTCGCTGTGAGTGAGAGTGTCTCCCTTCCGCCGGCGGTAGAGGTCGAGGAAGAGCTCGGGACACTCACGCTCGGTGTGAAGGAGGGGGAATCGATCTGGATGACCGAGGGGTCGTAAGTCAGGGTCAGTTGAAAGACCTTCAGATCCCTTGGCAGATTCGCGCGGACGTCGACGTTAAAGGCGTCTGTCTGTGGTGCGATGAATCTTCCATCTTCAAAACCGAGATCGACATGCCAAATCGCCGGTGTCAAATTCGCGGCGAGATTGAATGGGTCATCGGTCTGATCGAATGTCGCGGTGGCATCTTGAAGGATCTGTACACCGATATCGGTGGCGCCGTTTAATTTCAGTTCGAGCTCCCCACGACTCGATTGGCTGGAGTCATCGGAATCAGGGGTCACAAAATCGATCGCGCGTGGGAGGGGGCTCGGTGGCGTGATGCCTGTGAACCACCTTTCTGCCGCTGTGAAATTGAGGAAGGGATCCGGGGTGCTAAAGACCTGATCGCCATTGGTGTCCAGGAGCTCATAACGTGTCCTATCCCGGAAGGTCGCGACGGCGCGTAAAATGGCCCGTTGATCGATCGGCCCACTGAAGGTCCCATCAAAGAACTCGTCGCCGCGTGAGATATCTCCGTTATTGATTTCAGCACCCCGGCCGGAAAGAACAATCTCGGTGATATCGATCGGTGTATCTTCTATAGTCAGGGTCATCTCTGAGGTGAAACCGGAAACAACGACCGGTGGTTCAAAGGTTTTCGTGATCGTCCCGATGTCATCATCAAACGGTGTGAGCCTCAGCGACTCGGGCCATCCCAAGGTTGGATTCGCCGCGACGCCGAAGGGAGTTGCATTCGCGAGGATAGTAATCCCGTCGATCTGGTCGGCGGCTACGTAGTCGTCCATCCCGCGCGACTCACCATCGGACCAGACCGCCTGCATTACAAGGCGTGCTCGTTGATAGGTTCCGACCCTTCCCTCGATCTGCGAGAGCAGGTTCCCAGTCTCCCGAACGGCGGTCTCAAACTCGCTATCGAAATCTTCGTAGAGCAGGTAGTTGAGTCCAGAGAGCGTCACAACATCCCGTTTACAGGTCTGATTCAGGATTCCCAAAAAGTTGTTGGTATCGAGGGCAACCTGGAAACGTCCAAACGCCGGCAGCGTTTCGTTAACAGTGACAACGCAGGGCCCGGCATCGAGATTGACGAAGTCAGTTCCATCCCCAACGATGGAGCATGTGACTTCGACCGGGGACCAACTGATACAGGTCCCTTGTGCATCCTGTGCCGTGCACCGCTCAACACCGAGGGTTGTTGAGGGGATCAGTCCTAAAACACGGGCCGCGATGTCTGTTGCACTTGCTGCCAGGTCCTGATCGCAACCGGTCACACGGACCGTTTGTGGCGGGATATCAACGATGACAGGGTTGTTGGCTATTTGTCCTCCCCACTCCGCATGGAGGAGGATCCCATCGGCATCGGTCGAGGCGAGCGCGCGGGCGCACGGGTCGACAGTGTCCGGATTATCATCGCAGTCTTGATCAATCTCCACCTGTAAATCGTTGTCACTTGTGAGACTTGTGCGGGCGACATCGACATCGGTCACATCGATCCGGTTTTCCTCGGTGTCGATCGCCCAGATCGTAAGCGGCACAGTTTGCCGGTACTGTCGCATGACATTTGAGACGACTGCGGTCTGCGAGCCGGTTCCCAAAGAACCTGAGGAAACGGGCAACAGCGCGATGTCGTTTGTTGTGAGTGACGCAATCTCGGCCGGAATCGAGATATAGAGCGAGTTGATCCCTTGAGGGTCATTAGTATACCTGACCGACGCGGTCTGACTGACCCCAGCACCGCTGACCGCAACATCGAAGGTGTCATCCAGGACATCTCCTTCGAAGACATTGGCAACCGCTGTGACATAACATTCACTGATCTCACGTCCATCCGTGACAGTGGGAGGGATACTGCAGGTCATCCGGTCGGTCAGTTCAACGTTCGCGCTATTATCCGGGATATCCCAGATCGTACGGATACGGGTCCGCTGGAAACCGTTCTCCTCCCCGAGCCAGCTTAAGGACAAATTCAGATCGTCGGGAACAACACGGGTGACAGCAGGGAGTGTCGGTTCATACCGTGCGGTTCGAACCTTGATATCCTCGATCGCGGTTGTGGCCGGGAGCCCCGGCAGCTCGACCTTGAGTTCCGCCGTTCCGGGTGTGCCTGAGACCCCAAACCGACCCTCAGCACCACCACCGATAATGAGGACACCATCCCCTCCGCCGGAGACGGTGCTTAATGTCATACTCCCACTGTAATCGGTGATGTCGGTCGCCGCTGTCTGAACAGTCCTGACACTGACCTGGGAGACACCAGTAAGGCTGTCGTTTATCGCTGGCGCCTCGATCAGGAAACTCTCTGGTATCCAAGCGAAGAATCCCTCTGTCGTAATCGGTCTTAAACGGAGGATTCCGCTTCCTGTGTTGTCGCGTCTCGCATGATCGGCGACGGTCATGTCGGTATCCTCACCAAACCCCTGTCCCCCCTGATCATAGTAGGCGAGTCGATTGCTGTGGCCGGTGACAGTGGTATCAGCTGAACCGAGCACCGTGAATTGGATCGTTGCGACATGGAGGCCCCGCGAGGTGTCGGGGACAGGCACCTCTTCGGTGGTGGAACTGATAATGGTCACCGTGCCGTTTTCGGGATTCACAGGGGCATATCCATTGAAGTCACTCGCACTTGCAGGCTGGATCACCCGCTCATAGCGCAGTGCTGCTGTGTCGTAACCGACACTGAAATTAAAGCTGAAGAGGTTCCGATGCTCTTCCTCTTCCGGCGGATTGATATAGACATCGACATCGACCGTTTCTCCCGGCCGAGGCATCCGTTGTGGGAGCTGGAGACCGGCGGAGCCAAAAGAAACTGCAAGAGGGGTCGCCGGCAAGGCGGCATTAAATGTATCCGAACCGGGGGTCACTCCGGGTCCAACGACGCTGACTGTGAGCGTATGAGAGGCGTCATCAAATCCCTCATCCGGGACACGGATGGTCTGATAGTAGATCCCCGTCTCAAGTGGAGTCGGTTCGCTGGAGGGTAACAGGGGGACTCCATCGTCACGACTGTATCGGACAGAACCGGGATCGGGATCGACAGGACGTCCATCACTATCAACAAAGAAGGTGAAGAAGCCGAGATCGACCCCCTCTTCATCATCATCGGGAGGCAGGAAGAGATCAGTGAGATTCGTGACGACATGGATCCGGGCGACCGGGCTTGTGACATCGAACTCCTCGGTCAGGCTTGCCGTAGAATTCGGGATACGAACCGTTAGCGATTTTTCACCGGTCGTCGAGAGCTTGAAGAACTGACCATCGTAGCTTCCATCCGGGTTACCGATATCCCGCCAGTTCCGATTCCAGAGATTGAGTGGATCTGTTGTCCCTTCCGAGAGTTCAAACTGGATCGGGGCATAGAGGACCGTGTCCTCGGATTCAATCGGTGAATCGACCGCGACGGTTACTGTTTCGGTAGAGGTTGCGCCACGACCGTCGGTTGCGGTGAAGGTGAATGTGAAGCTCGCCCCGACATCATTTTCATCGTGTGTCCAATTAAATGTTGCTGTTGCCGGATTTCCCGACGGAGTTGGCGGCGTCAAGACCGGCTCATTGAGCACAACCTGACCAGCCGGCTGTGTCATGCTGATCTCCACAGTATCACCCGCATCAAGATCAGTCGCCCGAATGGTCAGCTCCGGAATCGGTGAACCTTCTGGAACAGAATCGATCGATGGTGTGATCGTCAGCGAGGGGGGGGTATTGACGACGGTGCTACAGTCTGGGGTCGGGTCGCTTGGGCAACTGTCACAGGCATCGCCACGTCCGTCGCTGTCGGTATCGGTTTGATCATTACTGATGAGCGGACAGTTATCGGCGCCATCATCAGTTCCGTCTCCGTCATCGTCACCGTCGTCGCTATCCGATTCGCAATCCCCGTTGGTGTCGATTTCGCAAACCCCTGAGTCGTCGCAGGCAAGACCTGGATCGCAATCTTCACATGTCGAGCACCCCTCACCTGCAGAGCCGGGATCCCGACAGATGCCGGTGACGGTGTCGCATTCCTGATCCGGCGGACAGCTTCCCGGAGTGCAGGCTCCTCCTGCTGTGCCAGTCACCGGGAAATCCCTCGCAATAATCCAATCGGCATTCGCAACGTCACCCGCGGAAGAGGGGAGGACTGTCAAGCGCGGCCTGACCGTGATCGTGCTATCAAATTCGATTCCGGGAATTTCAACAAAGTAGTCACAACTGGTCCCATCAGCAGCAACAGTCGTGGGAGCGGCCCGATACGATCGGCTCAAGGTGCTGTTTCCGCCGGATCGGACGGCAAAACTGACATCAAGATCGAGTTGGGTAAAGGCGGCGAGGGGACAGGCAATATCATTAGCCTTTCGAACACGTGCGGCGATACGGGCGGTGCCAGGTGAAGGCTCCGTGACGATCAGTGAGGCCCTGATCGGATTGGCGGGATCCGTGGTCGCCTCGGCGACCCAGTAGAAAAGATCCGCGAGGATCTCGCGGCCACGAGGGGCATCCTCGACACTAATGGTTCCATCCTGATTGTAGTCGCCATCAATAGTATAAGGAGGTGACAAATCACCGCGGAAGACTTGTTGAAGTCTAAAGACATCTTGGGGATCGAAGGCGCCACTACTATTATAGTTCCCGAGCGGTGGGTCGATCCAGCCATCACCTGCCGTGATCAAGCTACCCGCCGGCACGACCGCATATCCCACGTCATCATTCTCATCAACAACAGCGATGAGTGAAGCGATGGTCCCTGTCAGGTGTGTGACCGTGGGCCCTCCCGGTACTTTTGAGAAGTTGATTCGTGCAATCTCGAGTGAACCTGATTGGGGTGTTCCAAAGTTGCCGATCAGTACAATCTCTTGATCAGTATCGGCTGAGGTTCTGGCGCTGTTCGGTTGATCGTTTGGTGTGAGACTAAGTGTCGGCGCTGAGCCAATAGTAATCTGGCCATCCGATGTCCGGAGGACGGCGGGGTTATAGAAGAGTCGGATTTCGAAGCCGGAGAGGGTATTGGTCCCGGCATTCACACGCACACTGACGTTCAAGTCTTCAAAGACCATTCGACCCGATCCATTGCCGACATCGATATCTCCAACAGCGGGGGTGAGGTTCGTGCAGAGGGTGTAAGGCTGTGAGCCGAAGGGCGTTGTCGTGTCATCCGAGGCGACATCGATTGTGACCCGTCCGACACCATTTCTCAAGATCTCGACCTGCCCATCTTCCCCGGCGACAAGGCGGAAGGGATCGTCGGTCGCTGACTCAAAGATTCCGGTAGGGATGCTTGGGGTGAATGTGAGGAGTCCGGTGATGACTTGATTACTGCCACTCGCGAGGAGCTGGCGTGAGTTATCATCAAACTCCGCAATGACCCGGAGGTTCGTGAGATCACCCACACCACCCGCCACCCGTCTCCGACTCACGCCGGAGAAGGTGTCGTCACAAGTGACATCGGTGTATGTTGCGCCAGCACTGATTCCTTCGGTGCCTCGGACATACAGCGTGCGGATCTGCGCTGTGGTGGTCGCGACATGGAGGTCGTAATCTCGCGAGATCGACACGACCCTTTCATCGGGTGTCCCGGCATCGGTGGTCCAATTCAGTGTTGCCGCGAGTGTACAATCATCTGCAGTATCACCGGTCAGGAGCCTCTTCGGGTTTCCCGTATCCGGATCAAAAAGGTCATCGCACCGACCCGCTAGCAGGCTTTCATCATTAAAGATTGTTTGAATATACGCAGCCGCCGCCGATGCTGGAGAGATCAGGTCGGTTAATTCAGCCCCATCGGTCCATTCCCCACGAACCTCAATCTGCAGATTCTGACGTTCCGTCGTCCCCTCGATGAGTGAGGCGGTGTCATCCGGCATCCGTGTTCCGCAGTTCATCGTTCGTGGTGTGAAGCTGGAGCAATCCGATGGAATGGCGAAATCTTCAAAACTCTCGATCCGAATTCGTTCCAGGCTGACGACCCAAAGATCGATCGATTCTGAATTATCTTCGAGACCGAGTCCATTCACGATCGCCGTAATGCTCACGCGTCCGGTTCCATTCCCGGTTGCACGCACAATGCCGGTCGCGGGATCGATTTCAACAAGCCCACCCGGTCTGACCCTCGTGGTGACCGCCTCGGTGACCTCATAGGTGGTCCGTTGCTGATCCCATGTCGCCTCGTAGCGGGCGCCGTTATCCCCCCAGGTCGCGGCAACGGTGAGCTGTGCTGTTGTTGGCAGAGATCGAATGATCGCTGCGGGGTCTTCATCGTCGATCGCGAGTGTCGTCCGATCGGCAGTGATTTCAAGCCCTGTTGCGGAATCGACTCGAACAAGAACCGAACCCTTCGACGTCGCTCCACCGTAAGTTGCTGTGACGGCCGCCCTGGCGCCATCCTCTGTTCCTCCGATCGCATTGACGAGGGTCCCGCCGGTATCCAGGCATAGCCGAGGCTCGAGGGGTGTGGTCAGACAGATAATATCTTGTGGATCGGCCGGATCGATCGAAAAGGTGGTGTCCGGTGAGGCGAGATATCTTGATGTCCCGCCGGGGAGATCGGGATCGGTGGTCGTGGCCCAGACGACAATCGGGGCCTGTGAGTCGAGCGCGGTTAGCGCATTCGTCACACGCACAAAACCGGTCGCCGTTCCCGGCAGTGTTGCTGTCGGATTTGGAGTGATCGTGTTGCCATCGACGGCACGGAACCCAATGGTTGCGGGGACCCCAACCTGGAGGCTGGAAACGGTCACCTCCTGGTCGCCATTGGCTGTTATCGGGGATGTTTGTGGACCGAGCCCGAAACCGTTGGCGGTGATGGTTCCTGAGACTGCTCCTGTTTCCGGGCAGCCGACGGTTTCGACAAGTCCACGGGGCAGATTGTCATCCATGTCATTCACGACGAACGGTCCCGTGGCCGACCATGTGGTCCAGGGTGAAAGATCGATGTTAAACGAAGGACGCGCAGGAAATGTCGTGCTTGCATTGCGTTCGGGAACAACCCATCCAACAGTTGCCTGAGTCCTCTGACAGACAGCCGGAGTAGTTCCGGAGATCTGGTTCAGTGTCGAATCGGCAAGCTGGAGAGTGATTTCATTGTCATCTGCTATTTCACCTCTGACCCTCATTCCGCGCTGGGTCGAACCATCGGGAAGTGTGATCTCGATCTCTGATTCACCATCGGCAGTGACTCTGTAGGAAAGGTCCGCAGCAAAAAAGAGTCCGCTCCCTGCCACAATTCTCCCTGTGACACCGGTTGGGGTACTGAGATTATCACCGAGACGGTTACGGAGTTGACGAACCTGAATCGACCCTGTTCCCGGCAGGATAGTCCCAGCCCTGTAGAGGTCGATCTCTGTTGGCCAGGCAAAATAACTAACCACCCGAGTGACAGGGGTCAGGACCTCGCCGACGGTTCCTTGACTGTCGAAGTCGACTACCTGGATTGGTGTTTCGGTAGAGACGATATTCGGGTCGCAGGTGAGGTCAGCTGCCTCGCATCGTCGGAGGATACTTTGGACAGATCCCAAAATCTCCGCCCGCTCTTCGGTTGAGTCAACAATATGAAATCTGACTTCCGCAATCTCCATCCTTCCGCTGGCATCGGCCCTCTCGCCGGTAGGACTTGAGGTGTTAAATCGCAGACAACGGTAATCGACAGGGGCTGAACATCCAGAAGCCCCTCGAGCGAAATCATCGGCTCCGGGATCTCCAAATGATCCGGCATCATTGCCAGGGCCGACATCATTAGCGGCATCAATAATCCGGAGACGATTGGCGTTATATTGAATCTCAATCTGATAGAAATTGATATTTTCAGTTCCTGCCTGAAGTGTGACCGGTACGATGAACCAGGCATCTCCACTGGCCGGTGTGTATTGATTCGCTGCCGGCAGGACGATCCCAACCTCTCCGGCTGTTGAGAGGTCAAGCGACCGCTGACGCTGTTGAAACCGGATATCCCGGACAAAGGAAGATGTGATCCCATCAACACTCACGCGTAGGTCACGGATATTGCCGGTCCCATCAAATTCCGATGGGGGAATCGTGAGGTCTGCACTGAAGATCCCGCCCCCTTCAGAGGTTCCTCGGACTGGTCCTACAATAACAGTTGGTGTTGCCCCTTGAGAAATGATCTCAAAATTGACAACGGTAGTTGGGGCGACCGGTTCTCCATTCGCCCCCACGACTTGCGCAAAGGCCTGAAGCTGGTTCTCAGCGAGATAGATTGTTGTCTCACGAACGACTGCTGTACGGATCTCAAAGGGGGTTGAAGTTGCCGATATCCTTTCGTCGACTGATGGACCAGCGAGGATCTCTGCCTCGAGATTTGCAGCGCCAGCGGTATTCAAATCGTAGACAGAGGCGCTGTAGTTACCGTCTCCTTCATCGGTGAACGTTCCTGTCCAACGACCGAAGGTGGTTGGATCAAGATCGAATCGAAGCAGCGCCCCCTCGACTCCCTCTCCGGGAAGCGGTTCCGGTTCTTCAACGCAAGTGGTTCCATTCCAGGTCTCTCCCGCCGGGCAGGAACAGGTCGCCCCATCAAAGAAACGGGGAGGAGTGCACGGACCGCCGCCGGGAAGGCATTGGTTCGTGCTGTCATTGGGACAGATATCGAGCTGATCAACCGTCCCATCCCCATCCGAATCAGTCTGGCAGGTGTTGTTTGTCGGATCGCAGGCGAAACCGGCGGTGCAGTCGGCATTTGTCGCACAGCGAGAACCTAATCGGCCTTCCGTGCAGGAGTTGGTGCTATCAAGAGGGCAGCCATCATTGCCGTCATCGATCCCATCACCGTCGTCGTCATTATCTTGAGAATCAGGAGTTCCATCTCGATCGCTATCCTGTTCGCAGAGACCGACGTCCCCTGATTCATTACAGGCAAAACCGGGGCTGCAATCCCCATCCGAGCTGCATCGCGACCCCGTTTCCCCTTGAACGCAGCTGTTTGCGGCATTGAGTGGACAGGAATCCTCCTTATCGGGAATGCCGTCATTGTCATCATCCTTGTCGTCTTCATCCGGTTTGCCGTCCTTGTCAGTATCTGGAGGGGTGGCAGGTTGCTGGATTTCACCACCGGTCGGTACAAGTCCATCCCGTTTTGATTTTTTCGCGAGTGGGCAGGAACATCCGCCGGCCGATCCCTGTCCTCCGCCGACGCGTCCTTCAGGTTTTGTCTGTTCTTGGGCAAAGAGAGTGAGCGTGAGACCAAACAGGGCGAGAAAAATTACGATGACCAGTCGTCTCTTCATAGATAGATAACCTGCTGCCCTGTGATACCTGCAATTCGTATGCCGAGGCAAGATTATTTTGACTGGCTAATCCATTGATAAATATAATTTTTTTATTTTGGTTAACCCAAAACCGTTATCAATCTGATAAAAATTATCAGAATGAGAATTATCTCAAGGCAAGTTTTTTAGAGGTGGTCAGCATTTTCTCGATCTCTTCGAGGATCGTTTCGGGTTCCGGCAGGCGTCCCTTTCCTTCATAACCACAGGCGAGTGATCCTTCAGTCGGTTCGAGGATCATGTAACCAGCTGCTTCCAGTTTTTTTACATTTTCCTGAGTGATCGGGTTCTCCCACATATGAACATTCATGGAGGGGGCGAGGAGAACGGGGGATTTTGTGGCGCAGATGACTGTCGTGACGATATCATCACAGAGTCCATGGGCGATTTTTGCGAGTATGTCGGCAGTCGCCGGTGCGATGACGACCAGATCCGCCTTATCCGCGAGTGAAATGTGTCCTATCTCCATTCCTTCTGTCAGATTAAAGAGATTCGTTTGGACAGGGTGACCGGAAAGAGTTTGGAAGGTAAGCGAGGTCACAAACTCCTGTGCTGCCTTGGTCATCATGACATGGACCTCGGCACCGGCCTCTCTCAATTGCCGCACGAGTTCACACGACTTGTAGGCGGCGATACCGCCAGTGACTCCTAAAACTATCGTTTTGCCCTTGAGCATGGTGTGGAGTCATACTAAAAAAATCAACTCAAATGCAAGCCGAAGACAAAAAAGAACTTCTTCAAATCGCGCGTCAGACCCTTGAGCTGTATCTGAAGGGGGAAAAAATTCCTGTCATGAGTTCTCGCTCTCCGATGCTAGGTGAGAAGCGCGGCGCTTTTGTCACGTTGGAAAAGAAACTATCTGCTGAAAAATTCCAATTGAGGGGGTGTATCGGTCATCTTCCTGCCGACAAGCCGCTCATCCGTGTCGTTCAAGAGATGGCGATTCAGGCAGCGACCGGTGATCCCCGGTTTTCTCCAATGACTCTTGAAGAACTTGGGAATGTCCGTATTGAGATCTCGATCCTGTCTCCATTTCAGGTGATGCATGATATTTCCGAGATCCGGATTGGGGAGCATGGATTGTTGATCGAAAAAGGGTGGAAAAGGGGACTGCTTTTGCCGCAAGTCGCTGAGCGGGAAGGCTGGGATCGGGAGACTTTTTTGGATTATACCTGTCTCAAGGCTGGACTTTCTTCCGGAGATTGGCGATCAAAGGAGGTTGTGATTTCACTTTTCTCTGCAGAGGTCTTTCACGAAGGCCTATGAGCACTCGGGATAGAATTATCAAGGGACTCCTGTTCCTCGCCATCCTGATCTACTATGTCGGGGGTTATTTTTTGATCGGTTTTGCCACCGCTCATCGATCTGGCATCCATCGCATTGCGCTTCCTTATGAGAGCCAGATTCCTTTTGTGCCGGAAATGATCTTTGCCTACCTCTTGATCTATGCCTTCACAGCGAGCGCCTACGTAGGGATTGATGATCTCGCCTTCTTCAAAAAGGTCGTTAAATCTTTTTTTCTTTGTGTGAGCTTCCATTTCATTTTTTTTCTTGTTTTTCCTGTTGAGTATACACTGCGCCCTTCACTTGATTATGGGGGAAGCTGGCTCAACAAGTTGATCGTTTTCTACTATTGGTTGGATCCTGTTTATAATTGTTTCCCCTCTCTACATGTCTCAAATGTCTTTCTGGTCTCTTTTTTCTTCGAACGGTATCGAAAAGGTTTGGGGAAAATCTTTTTCCCCTTCGCCTGGCTCGTCGCCGTATCCGTGGTTTTTGTGAAGCAACACTACATTCTCGATGTCGTCAGTGGGATTTTTGTGGGATGGCTGTGTTACCGGATCGTCTTTAAGCCTATCTCTCTGACCAAGGGTGTGCGTATTTTTCAAGCACCGCGTTCAGCGCCTTGATATTCTGGATGCCGCGATCCGAGAGCCACCGCTCGAGGGCGGCGACGCCGGACTTCGCATAGACCGGGATCCCCTCTTTCCATGTAGCGCGACCACAGAGAACACCGTTGAATCGAACCCCCGCCTCACCGGCGAGCTCAAGGCTCTCACGAAACTCGTCATCACTGACACCGGCAGAGAGATAGATGAACGGTTTCTTTGTGACAGCGGCGGTTTTTCGGAAAAGATCCTTCGCCTCATCCTTTGTATAGGCATGGTTGCCTTTGCAGGCATTGGCCCCTTCCACAAATTTCATATTGACCGGGACCTCGACCTTCAAGACATCGACCAGGTAACGATCTTTTGAAAACTCCTCCATGCTTTTTCGGACCACCTCCGGTTTTTTGCGCGCATATTCGATTCCTTTCTCATCCTCGCCGGCAATGGTCGAGTATCCGACAAACTCGAGGAAGAACGGGATGTCATGATGGGCACACTCCACGCCGATTCGTTCCACCCAGGCATGCTTGATCTCGTTGATCTTCGAATCTTCAAAAGGGGAATAGTAAAGAAGGATCTTGATCGCATTCGCACCGGTGGCAATTGATTTAGAGACTGTCCAATCAGGGACCAACCGAGGGACACGTCCCGGTGTGTTTTGCTCATAACCGGTCGATTCATAGGCCAAGAGGAGGCCGGCGTTTGAGGAGCGCTGTTTTGCCGCCTCAAGACCAAACTCGGGATCAAGCAAGACCGCCGTGGCATAGGGGGTCAGGACCTTTGTGACCGCTGTCTTGAATTCAGACATCATCTGGGGAGTCACCTGTGACGGATCGATCCCTTTTTCCTTCGCGATCGATTTCTGAAGCGACCCTCTCTGATCCATCGCCGCCGCGGCAATGATCCCTTTTTTGCTCGAGAGTTTTTTGAGATTTTCCAATTTTCCTTTTGTCATTGTCGAGACCCTCCCTTTTATTTTTTTCATTGCGATGTTGTCTGATTAGAGGATCTCCGGCGAGAAATCAAGGAGGGGATTTTAGAAACCGAGAAGCAATTCGCTGCTGTTTGGAAAGGTGATCGTTCCTTGTAGCATCTCTTCATAAGTGAGTGTTTTTTCAGCGGCAATGTCATCATGGGTCAGATCGGTAGAGGTTGGGCAGGTTTTTCCGTCATCCCGATCGACAATCACCACACGAATCGGTCCGAACGGATCTTTCGCTTCCTGCCATGTCACTTCGAAGGGCGCTGACAATCCCTCATAAAGCCGATCGTTTTGATCGACTCCCTGTAAACCATTGACGGCACAGGCGATCGTTTTTTGTGTGAAGGCATCGATAAGATGGACCTCGATTTCGGGATCCAGGAATTCGAGTGGCAATTCAGGCAGGATCCCGAGAGGACGGAGTGAGATAACCTTGAGACTCCCAAAAGAAGCTGGCGGGATCAGACTGAACAGTTGTTCGAAGAAACTCAAGTCGGCGATTTGAAACTGTGCAACATTCTGTGACAACGATAAGGTTTCCCCCTTTTTTAGTGTGTCGTAATCAATCAGCCGGGAGCTACTCATGACACGGTCATCATGAACATTAAAGGGCAAGGGACAGCGTCCGTCATCCCTTTCCACAAAGACGACGCGCAGCCATCCGAGATTGAGGTTTGAGTCGACCCCTTCCGTTGGAACGAAGGAGAAGAAGAGATTGTCATAATCGACCAGCTCCTCATCGATCCCATCCATCCCCTGTTCATCTCCCATGCAGGCAAGAATGGTGTTGGTTTGAACATCAATAAGGTGAATTTCGACCTCGGGTTGACTGACTTCACCGGAGGTGAGGTTTTGAAAACGAACATATTTCAGGCGAAGATTGGCGAGATCGGAAACCTTGGCGGTTGAGGGACTCGCATCCCGTTTTTTAAGAAAGATATGGCCTTCGTTTTGTTTTTTAAGTTTTAATTCCAATGTGCCAAGATCCTCTGGGGTCAGGATTTCTGTCTCGCCCAGAGTTTTCATGCCGTATTCGCCAAGGGCTTGCGGGCAATGTCTTGAATCCCTTTCGACAACGACAAACTTGAATTCACGCACCTCTGTTATTTGATGACCCGTGGTTTGGATAAAATTGGCATCGATATCGTCATAGGTCGTTGCTGGTCTTTGAACAATTTGGGTTCCATGCTCCTGTCCTGAGCAAAGAACCGATTTGTTTGTTGTGGTATCGACGATATGGACTTCGATTTCTGCCGTTCCGGATTCTTCAAGATTTTCTTCAAAGAGGAGGGATTGAATATCGTAGGAGCGTAATTCTTCCAGAGAAACCGGTTCGATCTCTGCCTGATCCCTTCCACAACCGACCAAAATGATCAGGGCACAGAATGCCAAAAAGAGTTGTTTCATTCTGAAGGTATGATCGCCTTATTGCTATCAGAGGTTGCGAGCAGATTTGCAGTGACCAGATCAGGGGGGAAAGAGTTGACAGATATAGTACTATGATACTATTATATAAGGCATGATTCCTTCAGGTAAATTTGTCCTCAGAATAGAGCCTAAATTTCATCGATTATTGTCTCAGGAGGCTAAACGGAATAAGACGTCACTCAACAATTTATGCGCCTCTCTGCTCAAGAAGGGATTGGAAAAGGGGGAGCCAGTTGCTGAGAAGTTCGCCTTTTTGAAGCCGACTGTCGATCAGCTAAAGGATCATTTTGGAAAAAATTTGCTGGGGGTCCTTGTCTTTGGATCGCAGGTGACAGGGGAGGCAACGGAATCCTCTGATTGGGATCTCTTAATCATTCTCTCGAATGAGATAGCTTTAACTCGTTCTCTATACCGTTGGTGGGATGAAGAGGCCACTTTATTAGGAACGATCATTGTCAATCCTCAGTTCGTTCATCTTCCTGCCTCGTTGGAAGAGGCCGGTGGTCTTTGGTTCGAAACGGCGTGCGCCTCTCATGTAATGTGGGAGCAGGGGAGGGTCATCACAGATTGCCTGGATCAGTTGAGGGAGTTCATTGCCTCTGACCGTGTCAGACGGTATTGGTCTCAAGGGCAACCTTATTGGGTGAGACAAAATGAAGAACAAAGATCTGGCAACTGATTATATTCAGCGTGCAGGGCATCGATTGGCTGCCCTCGAAGTTCTTTTCGAGAGACAGAGCCATGCCGACGTGGTTCGTGAGGGGCAGGAGGTCGTCGAGCTTTGTCTCAAGGCGCTTCTTCGGGTGTCCGGGATCGAGCCGCCTCGATCCCATGATGTCAGTGATATCTTGATCGAAAATAAGATTCGGCTTCCATCTCAAATCCAGTTGCATGCAGAAACCTTGGCGAAGATTTCAAAAAAAATGAGGCGAGACCGGGAACTTTCCTTTTATGGATCCGAAGATCTGACCCCTTCTACGTTTTACAGTTTGGAAGATTCTCAAGAGGCGATCCATGATGCACGGTGGGTTTATGCGACCTGCGAAGCAGTTATCAAGTGAGCTTTTGGAGTGCCGCCTTGGTCCTTTTCAAACCCTCTTCAATATTTTTCATGGATGTCGCGTACGAAAGCCGGATGAAACCCTCCGCACCAAATCCGCTTCCCGCGACGACGGCGACATGCGCTTCTTCCAGGAGATAACGAGAAAGTTCCTCGGAGGTTTTGCGGAAGCTCGAGATGTTCGGGAAGACGTAAAAAGCCCCTTGGGGCTTGAAGCAACGGATCCCCGGGATGCAATTCAGCTCCTTCACCATAAAATCCCGTCGTTTCTGAAATTCGGCAACCCACTCTTTCAGGAAGTTTTGCGAATCGTTCAAGGCGGTGACACAGGCCCACTGGGTCGCGGAGTTGATATTCGTCGTCACTTGTCCCTGGATCTTTGTCATCGCCTGGATGATCTCCTTCGGTCCCACGGCGTAGCCCATTCTCCAGCCGGTCATTGAGTAGACCTTCGAGGCGCCATTGACGGTGATCGTCAGACTTTTCATTTTTTCGTTGAGCGACGCGATGCTCGTGAAAGGGAAATTATCGTAGATAATTTTTTCGTAAATTTCATCGGAGAGGCAATAAATATTACGATTCACCAGAATTTCAGCGATCTCCTCAAGTCTCTTTCTCGGATAAGCCGCTCCTGTTGGATTCGAAGGGGTGTTGAGGACAAATATCTTTGTCTTTCGGGTAATCTTTTTCTCCAATTCTTCGGGTCGGACCAAAAAACCATCTTTTTCCTTCGTCTCGAGAATGACCGGTGTTCCGTCGCAGAGGAGGACCTGATCCGGGTAGCTGACCCAATAGGGTGAGGGGATAATCACCTCATCACCAGGATCCAAAAGGGCTTGGAAGGCGTTATACAGGGCATGTTTCCCACCGACGGAGACGATGACCTCATCGGGTGAATAAGCGAGGCCATTATCTCTTTTCAGTTTTTGGACGATCGCTGTTTTAAGCTCCGGGATTCCGCCGACAGCGGTGTATTTTGTTTTTCCTTCCTTGAGCGCCTTGATCGCCGCTTCTTTGATATGATCCGGCGTGTCGAAATCCGGTTCACCGGCGCCGAAGTTGATCACATCAATTCCCCGTGCCTTCATTTCTTTTGCTTTCGCGTCGATTGCGAGTGTCGGTGACGGCTTAATCTTTTGTGATCGTTCTGAAAGTTTCATCTGGATTTCTTCAATTTCTCTTTTAATTTCTTTTCAACCGATAATGACAACATCCCCTCACAAGAACCTCCCAGCCGCACAATCTCCTTAATCAGTGTCGAACTCAGGAAGGCATAGCGTGCATCCGCCATGATAAAAACCGTTTCGATCTCAGGAGCGAGCTGTTTATTGGCCAGCGCCATTTGAAACTCATATTCGTAATCCTGAAAGGTCCGAAGTCCCCGCACAATCACCTGGGCCTTTTTCTTCTGGACATAATGGATCAGGAGTTGATCCTGGAAGCTTTCGATCTGGATGTTCGGGTATTCTTGAAAAAGCCCCTTCAACAAGGTGACACGCTCTTCCGGTGAAAGGGTTTCTTGTTTGGCTGAGTTAACGGCGATCGCAACAATGACCTGATCAAAGAGTTTCGAGGCCCGCTCAATGATATTTTTGTGACCCTCGGTCGGGGGATCAAAGGAGCCGGGGTAGATGGCGATAGTTGGCATTTCTGATCCTACATTTTCAAAAAACTGATGATGGTCTGGCCGTATTTCCTCTCGTCAATGATTGTGAGCCCCACGTCTTCAGCAATCTTTTCACGTGGTGAATGTTCTATGACGACGATTCCGGATGGGGCAAGGATTTTCTCCCGCACGAGTCGCCGGAGTGTCGGATTGATCAGCTTTTGATCATAAGGAGGATCGACAAAAACGATATCGAAAGGGGAATAAGTTCGTGGGAGATGTCCGAGTTCCAGGGGGAGTTTGAGTTTTACAATATGGCCGCGGTCTGCCAGACGACATTTTTCAAGATTGTGGTGGACCAATTGAAGCGCGGGCCGTGAGTTGTCGATGAAGGTCGCTAACTTCGCGCCACGCGAGAGCGCCTCGATACCGATCGATCCGGTTCCGGCGAAGAGGTCGAGGACCTTCATCCCCTCGAGGTCGCCCAGGATATTGAAGATCGCCCCTTTGATTTTGTCCAATGCGGGACGGATCGCCGATCCCTTCGGGCTTTTGAGGCGATGACCCTTCGCGCTTCCACTGATGACACGCATGGTTCTTTACGTATCATTGTTTATGAAATTTTCCAAAGGGGATTATGGATGAACCCAGATGGTCTCGTCCGGTTTGGCGAAATCACAGGGGATCTCGAGGGCGATGGCTATATCCGATGCCTTCCACTGTTCGTAGTTGGCAATAAGCAGGAGGTCTGTTTGCCCGGGTTTGAGATCTGAATTCTTGACGACCGTCAGCTCAATTTCGCCGTCTTTGCTTCGGAGAGTAGACTGAGGGAGACGAGGCCAGAGTTTTTCTGCAACGGCTCTTGCATGGGCATCATCGTGAGGGAGATGGTCGGTGCTCGGTGGAAACGGATCGATGAGGTCGGAAAACGCCCTTGACTGTGCGGCTAATTCATTGGCGACATAAGCGTCAACGGCAGTCCTGCTTTCTTGTCGGACAAAGCACTCTCCCTTTCCGGGAATGAACACCGGATCATAACCGGCCACGAAAAGAATATGATGTTCGTCATCGGTCAGGGCGTTTCTGGAAATCATTTCGATTTCTTGACCACCGGCAGTGATTGTAGAAGGTTCATGAAAATAAAAGATAAGCCCTGCCTCGTCTCTTAGTTGTTTTTCGCCAAATTCTTGTGGGCCACCCTCAAGGATGACAGTGACGTTACCGGTTGTGGTTCCTGTTACTGGATCTGCAGCCATAGTTCGCTCCTTATACCCCCTACAGTTATATTATCGTGTCAGGGGATCGTTCAGTTGTCTTGGCAGGTCATTTTTTGTTGACTCGGTATCGGCTTAATTTTACAGGAGATTTCGATGAAGACTCACCGGATGCTTATTGTCTTGGGGCTGTTTGCCTCTTTTTCCTGCTCCAGTTCCCAATATATCTATCGCTCCCCGAACCGGCTTGACTATGTCAGGCTTGCCAAAGCCAAAGGGGCTGAAAAAGAGGGGCTACGTCATCCGCACAGGTTTGAACCGGACAAGATACGAGAGGTGCTTCGTTCGATTCGTTTCAACAAAAAGGCACTGATCCAGAGAGAGGTGATGGAAGAACACCTTTTTGAAGAAAGACATATTGAGTTTCTGACCCCCTATCTGATCGAGGCGTTTCAGAAGGCAACAGCCGATCAAGTGGTCGTCGCCTCCTATTTTACGCAACGCCGCAAATGGGGGCTTACCGATGATCGTCTGACGATCTTTCGCGCCTATCTGAAGGAAGACGGGTTTCATCTGAGGTTCGAGAAACTGTATGCGAAGATGCTCGGGGATCGGACGACGAAAGGGACGGAGCGTGTCATTCATGAGGCACGTGGGATGCGTGTCTCACTGGAGGTCCAACCAGGGCAAGATCGTATTTCGTGGGATCCTGAGGAGTTGGTGATTCATCTGGACTCCAGGCCGAAAACCCAAAAGGAAACGAAGGGTGATCACGAGGATGATGAAGAGGTTCAGAAGACGAAGGTGAAGATCAAGACGGTTCGTGAGCGTTTGAAGGAATTGGAACGGATGAAGGAGGAGGAATTGATTACAGAGAAGGAGTATCAAAAGAAGCGGAAGGAGCTTTTGAGGGAGCTTTAAAAGTTTTTCTAATCGGTTCCAAACCAAAGAATGATATCGGGGAAAATCCGATAATGCCGGTTGTTTCTCGTTACCAGAGAAAATTTCTTCACGATGGCGGTGGCGGCGATGAGGGTGTCCTCCTTGGCCGCTTGAGGGTATTCTCTTCTCAAGTCGGAATATTTTTGGAGGATCGCTTGATCCAAAAGAATGAGTCGGCAGCCTTTCAGGAAGGTTTGAATCGCCTCTCTTTCTGATTCCTGGAGACCTTCCTTGGAGAGGAGCTCTTTTTTGGTGACGACGGAGTAATAAACGCGGAACTGTCCTGACTCAAACAGATCCCGAAAAAGCTGGTGATTAAAATAGTCGATAAAAATATCGGTATCAACGAGCAGGTTCAGTTTTTTTGCCATTTGCGCAGTTCAGCGAGGAAGGTTTTGTCGGTTCTGGCGGCGCTCATTTCACGAATGGAATGGACGTAATGAATGCTGTCGCGGATCGACTGGAATCCGTAAGGATTTAATTTTTCGCGAACGAGTGATTCCAGGAGCTGAACAGGATAAATGCGCAGCTTGTCAGCCTCCTCCTGGACACGACTTTTCAGGGCGTGATCAAAAGTGATTGTCCAGCGTTCTTTTTTGAGGGGCATCCTTGGCATACGTATAGAATACGTATTCCTGAGAGGCCTGTCAAGGAGCCGCTATTACAGGAGCCGCTATTAAACCTCAAACTGTCTCGGTAATTTCGTCAAGACTTCGCATCCTTTCTCAGTGACATAAACGACATCTTCGATCCTGATCCCCCCGATTTTTTCGTAATATAGACCCGGTTCGACCGTTACGACAGTCCCTTTTTTCAAGATTTCCGGCAACCGACTGATGCGGGGAGGCTCGTGGATATCAAGCCCAAGGCCATGACCGGTGCTGTGGATGAAACCTTCCGGTCTGCCATTTCGATAACCTGTCCTGAATCCTTTTGATTCCATTGTTTGCTGAACCGCCTGGTGGACCTTCGATCCGTCGATTCTGTGACGGATCATGGAGATCCCCTTTTTCTGTGCTGACTGGACCGCGTGATACATCTCTTTGAGTCGGTCAGAGGCCCTCCCTTTGATGACGGTGCGTGAGATGTCACCGTAGAAACCGCTTTTAGTCGATTTCGGAAAGACATCGAGGACGATCGATTGATTGGCGTAAAGAGGTCCGGTACCGATGCAGTGTGGATCCGCCGCCTGACGGCCACAGGCGACGATGGTGTGGCGACCGAGATACCCCTCCTCCATCATCTTGAGTTCCATCATCTTCCGAAGAAGCTCACTCGTGAGAACGGTACCGCCGAGATAAAGTTTTTTGGATCGAACTCGTGTCTTCTGGATCGTTTCGATGGCGAATTGAATTGCCCTTTCTGTCGCCCGCAGGCTCTTCACAATCTCGTTTTTTTCCGCCTTTGTCTTGAATTGTCTTTCGGGAAAAAATGGATCAGGCAACGGCCGAAGTCGGTATTTCCTCTGCCTCAATGCCTCGGCATAACGAATCGGAAAATAAGAAGGGACCTCGATCTCGCGCACCCTTTCCTCTTTTAGAAGGGCATCGAGGATGTCGAGTTCCTGGATCTTGTTCGCCCCGTTTCTCCGAAGTTTTTTCTGATATTGTGAATAAGAAATCACTTGATCCACAGAGGCCTCTTTTTTTGCGCGGCCGTATTCGAGATCCGAGGCGATGAGTCTCTTCTTCCCCCCGATTTCAAAAAAGATGATCGGGTCAGGGACAAAAAAACGGGTGGCCCAGTAGAGATCAGAGCAATTTTCGGAGTTCGCGATGATGAGTTTGGCCTTTTTAGACATTTTTGTTTGATTATAGCGATAAATTTTTAAGTAAAGTTAAATGGAGACTTAGCCCCCCATTTTCTGCCAATGAGATCCCAAACCAATCCGATGTGACCAATAGGTCTTTAAATAAAACAAAGCAATTTCATAGAGATAAAATCATGTCGGGCACCCCTTGTTATGGCACACCGGTTGCAGATTTCATCTGATTGATGAGGAAGATCTATCTTTTATTCATTTTGCTCCTGCTCCCGGTTACCGTTTTTGCGGTCGCTGGGGCCCTCGATACGACCTTTAGCGGTGATGGTTTGATGACGACACGGATTCGGAGCAACGTAAACTCAGGAAATTCCCACGTTACTTCTGTTGCTGTTCAATCGGATGGAAAAATTGTGACTGCCGGTTATGCCCGAGAGAATGGCGGCGATCAGTTTGCGTTGGCCCGATTTACGGTCAATGGGGCCCTCGACTCTTCGTTCGGACCGAGCGGTTCCAACGGCGCTGTGATCACGAATCTGGAGGAATGTAGTGATGAACGAATTCAGGGGATGGTGCTGCAGACGGACGGAAAGATTGTTGTGGGGGGTTATTGTCGCCATACGGATACGAGCCGGGACAGATTTGTTGTCGCTCGTTACAAAATAGGTGGGACGCTCGATGAGACATTTTCCGGAGACGGAAAAGAGATCGTTGATCCAGGGGAGCTTTCTTATTGGCGTATCAATGCCCTGACGCTCCAGTCCGATGATAAAATTCTCGTCGCCGGTTTTACGACACCGGTGGGGGCAGCGGGTGGTGTCCCAAGTGAGAATGTTATTATCTCAGCGAATCGGTTTGCCCTTGCCCGCTTTACGACAGGGGGAGTCCTGGACACCAGCTTCGGTACCTCCGGCTATTTTTTCGTTGATTTTGGTAGCAGCACAGGCGTTGGTGCGCGGGCCCATTCGATAGCGATCCGGGATGGGAAGGTCATTGTGGGAGGAGATGCTGGTACACTTCTCAACTTTAACCCGGTTCTTGCCCGATGCAACGACCTTGACTGTCGATCCTTGGACCAGGGTTTCGGAGAGCAAGGAAAGGTCGCAATCCCTTTTGAGGATCATGGGGGGAGTGCCCAATCGATCGCCTTTCAATCGGATGGAAAGATCCTCGTGAGTGGGACAGCCCTCGGTGGAGGGGGGAGTTCTCCAATCACGATGGATCTGTTTGTCGCTCGGTATGATACTGAGGGCGATCCGGATCCGACATTTGATAACGGGAGCACCACACAAGATGGGGTGATCTTCAGGAGTTTGACCAACAAATGGATTATTGGAGGCGGTCTTGCGGTCCAGCCGTCCGATGGAAAGATTGTCGTGACCGGCTATTCACTGACGAGTGGGGCTGTCGAGACCCGTCCCTTGGAGTTTATCGTCACGAGATTTCATGGAGACACTGGGGCTATTGATACCACTTTTGATACTGATGGGGTGGTCACGATTCCTTTGGGGACTACAAACCAGTTCGAAGAGGAAGAAGATGCTGTCTATCTTTTCTTGCAAGGCTATCATGATGCTGTTCTTCAGCCGGATGGTCGGATTGTCGTTGGAGGCTTTTCTCATGCCGTGAATGAGGATCGGTTTGCCGTGGCGAGGGTTTGGGCCCAGGATTCTTCGGATCTGGACATGACCGCTCTCACATCGAATTTCGAACGTGTCGTGAAAGGAAAAGATCTGACCTTCACAACTTCCCATGTCAATCAATCCGGTGACCTCGCACAGAATGTAAGGGTTACAAGTCGTTTCTCGATGACGGTGGAGTTTGTCTCTTCTAATGTGAGTGGTTGCATCTCTGCCCAAGAAGGGAGCGAAACGGTCATCACCTGTCCACTGCCGAATATCCGGGTCGGTGATCCGGAGATCAAACTGGATTTGGTGGTGAAGTCGCCCGCTTCCGGGACATTAACCTGTAGCGCTACGGCAAGAAGCAGCAGCTTTGATATTAATCTGATCAATAGTACCAAAACGAAATCGGTCACGATCGATGACGTGGATGTTCCTGATGACGACCCCGATGACCCTCCCGCCGATGATCCTGACGATGATCCTGCAGATGATCCTGATGGTGACGGTTCCCCCCCACCTCCCGATGAACATCGTCAACGCCGATCGTTTGATATTGCCGATGATCCCGCTGCAGGGGGAGAGGGAAGCGGCGGAGGGTGCAGCTTTGTGCCGGGAGTCGCTGCAAGCTCTCAAGACATCCTTTTCATTTTCCTCGCCTCAATTCCACTGTTCCTGATCAGTTTGAAAGAGATTTTTCGAAAGAAATCTTAACCTACACATTAAACCTGAAAAACAGAATATCTCCATCCTGGATCGTGTAATCCTTCCCCTCGAGTCGCATCTTTCCCGCCTCACGCACCTTGACCTCGGAACCGAGTGAGATGAGATCGTGGTAGTGGTAACACTCTGCCCGGATAAACCCCTTCTCAAAATCAGAGTGGATCGTGCCGGCCGCTTGAGGGGCCTTTGTCCCTTGAGGGATTGTCCAGGCCCGCACCTCTGTCGGCCCTGCGGTGAAGAAGGTGATCAGTTTGAGGAGTTTGTAGCCGGCGCGCGCCAGTTGGTTGAGTCCAGACTCCTTAAGCCCTACCTCTTTTAAAAAAGTGAGCTTCTCATCACCGGAAAGTTCCGAGATCTCCGCCTCGATCTTGCCGCTGATGATCACCACCTCCGCTCCCTCCTTGGCGGCAATTGCTTGAAGCTCCTTCACGGCGGGAGGCGGCGTCAGGATTTCCGTTTCAGAAACGTTCGCGGCATACAGGACCGGTTTTGATGAGAGCAGAAAAAGATTTTTTGGGGCCGTTCGGGGGGCTTTCCCTTCGCCCAGTTCCTTTTCAATTTTTTGATAGAGAGGGAGAAGCTCCGCCGCTTCTTTGTTTCCTGTCTTCGCCTGTTTCTCAATCTTCTGAATCCTCTTGGTCATTGCATCGAGGTCGGCGAGCATCAGCTCTGTTTCGATCACGCTCACATCCCGAACCGGATCGACCTTGCCATGGACATGGATGACGTTTGGGTCTTCAAAACAACGAACGACATGAACGATCGCGTCAACTTCGCGGATATGGGCGAGGAACTGATTCCCAAGGCCTTCCCCTTTTGAGGCCCCCTCGACAAGGCCGGCAATGTCGACGAAGTTGACCGCTGTCGGTGTCACCTTCTGAGGCTTGAAAAGGGCCGCTATTTTTTCGAGTCGTTCATCAGGGAGGGGGACGACACCGATGTTCGGTTCAATCGTGCAGAAGGGAAAATTCTCCGCTGCAACCCCCGCAGCGGTCAACGCATTAAAGATTGTCGATTTCCCGACGTTTGGAAGCCCAACAATGCCACAACGGAAAGTCATGATTTCAGCATAAATTCATCTTGTGAGGGGGGAATCAAGAACAATATTCTCCTTGTTTTTTCAAAGACCTGCGCACTATATAAAAGGTGTAACCCAACTTTAGGAGGAACTAGTCATGCGCAAACCAATCCTTATTGGATCACTGCTTGTCTTCTCACTTCTCTTTCAGAACGCCTTTGCTGAAGCGGCGCTGAAGATCGCCGTTGTTGATTTTCAAAGGGCCATTAATGAGGTCGATCAGGCGAAGAAGGCGAAGGACGAGCTCAAGAAGGATTTTGAGGCGAAGCAGAAAAAGCTCGATCTCCAACAGGACCAGCTCAAGAAACTTCGCGAAGAGCTCGACAAACAGCGACTCGTCTCCTCTGAGGCGGATATGAGATCGAAGGAGGAGAGTTTTTCACAGAAATATATGGAGCTCCAAAAAAGTTTCATGGATTACAGAAATGAAATTGCCCAGCGAGAGGCCCAGTTTACCGGGGCTATTATTAAAAATCTGAGGGAGATTTGCGGCGAGATCGGGAAAAAAGAGGGGTATGCCCTCATTGTCGAAACCTCCCAGAATGCCGTTCTCTATGCCGAAAGTCAGGAAGACCTGACGGGCCGTGTGGTAGATCTCTACAACAAACGCTTTAAAGGTCCGCTAAAGACGAATTAAATGATTTCCCAAGAGCTTCTTTCTATTTTGGCCTGTCCTCGATGCAAAGGAGGATTAGTGTCCGGGGCAGGTGGAAAGGGGCTTGTCTGTTCCTCATGTCATCTGACCTATCCGATTCGTAAAGGGGTTCCTATTCTCTTGCCTGAAGAGGCGGACTCGGACTCTGAGAGGGGAGGGGTTGGAGAGGAGATTTCGGAAGGTTACCCGCCCCGCAGGTTTACTATTGTGGAGGGGAGCAACAAGGGAGAAGTGATAGAGGTTGACTACGGGACCTGCCGAGCGGTCGGGCGTTCTTTGGATGATGCTGAAAAGACGAAGGTCATGAGTGTTGAATCCGCCGTGACCCTCGATGATTTTTCCAAAAAGCTGGTGATGAATTATATTGCCCGTCAATACAAAAAAGGAGCTTCGACAGAGGGGAAAACGAGGGAGGCACAGGGAGAGACCCTCGGGACTTTTCGGAGGAAAAAAGATATCTATCTCAAGGACGATGCGATTTCACGTTTGCACGCGATGATTTTTTACGGAGAATCGGGAGTCGGTATCCTCGATCTTGTGAGCAAGAATGGGACCTTCGTTGCCGGGGTGGAGATTGAATCGAAGCTTCTGAAAAAAGGGGATATCGTCGCACTTGGTTCGACCAAATTACGTCTCGAGGAATAAATTATGTTATCAATGACTGGACATGGTTCGGCGAAAGGGCGGGTTGGTCTTTCCCATATCAAGGCCGAGATCCGCTCCGTCAATCATCGTTATCTGGAGACGAATATCCGATTGCCGGGGCGTTTTGCGTTGCTTGAGCAGGATGTGGCGACCGCCATTCGCCGTCGATGCTCGCGTGGGAAGTTTGATGTTTTTATCAAGGAAGAGTCTGTCGATCGTGATCGCCTGGAGAAGGAGCTGGCCAAACGTTGTTATCAACTGCTGAGTCAGATCCAAAAGGAGCTCGGTCTTTCAGGGAAGATCGGACTCTCCGAGGTCCTAGCCTTTCGTAGCCTCTACGCCCAGCAGCCCCTTGCTCAAGAGGATCATGGAGAGGCACGGAAAAAACTTTTGCAGGTTGTTCAGCAGGCCCTGGAAGGACTTGAGAAGATGCGGGCTCGAGAGGGGAAAAATCTGATCCAGTGGTTTCGTCATCGTCTGAGCCGGTTAAATTTTTTGGTGAATCAACTCGAGCGCGATGCCCGTCGTTCCCAGGGTGAGCAGGAAAAACGTTTGGCGGTCCGGATGAAGCAGATGGGGACTGTCCCAAGCGAAAGAGTGGTGGGGGAGGCTGCTTCTATTGCCCAGAGGTCGGATGTCACCGAGGAGATTGTGAGGCTCCGAAGCCATCTCCACCAGTTTCATGAGACGCTTCGGACGACAGAACCGATCGGGAGAAAGCTGGATTTTCTGGCTCAGGAGATCTTTCGGGAGATTAACACCATCGGGTCCAAGATCCAGGGGGCGACAGCAGTTCATCGGGTGATTGAATTCAAGGCGGAAGTCGAAAAGATACGCGAACAGATTCAAAACGTTGAGTGAATGAGGCATGGTTTCCAAAAAAGGGATTTTCTTTGCGATCTCGGCCCCTTCGGGGACGGGTAAGACCACCATCTGTAAGAGGATTCTCTCCGAACTTGTAGGGATCGTCGGATCTATTTCCGTAACAACTCGGCCAAAAAGAGCGGGAGAGAGGGAAGGAATCGATTATCATTTTGTTGATCAGGAAACATTTCTTAAAATGCGTGAACAGGGTGAGCTGTATGAATGGCAGGAGCTCCATGGTTTTTTTTATGGAACCCAGAGACGGCTCCTTGAAGAGGCGATCCGTGCCGGCAAGGATCTCCTTTTTGACATTGATACGCGTGGAGCCCTGACGATCAAGCGTGATTTTCCTGAGAGTTGTCTCATCTTTCTAAGGCCTCCTTCCCATGATATTCTCGAACAGCGACTTAAAGGGCGAAAATCAGAAAAAGACGAATCCTTGCGTCGAAGGCTCACGGCGGCCGAGGAAGAACTAAAGCAGCAAGACCAATTTGATTATGTTATCATAAATGATGATCTTGACCACGCCGTAGCCGAGGTGAAGCGGATTATTCAGGAGCGGCGGGCGGAGAGCACTCAATGATTCGCCTTGAAAATATTCTCGATGATATTCACCGCTACAATCCCCAAGCCGACCTCGATCTGATTCGAAAGGCGTATGTCTACTCGGCGAAGGTTCATCATGGACAGCTTCGTCGTTCAGGGGAGCCTTATCTCGTTCACCCGCTGGAGGTCGCTGATATTCTCTCCAAGATGCATCTGGATGCCCCTTCGATCGCGACAGGGCTCTTGCACGATACCGTAGAGGATACTCTGGCAACGATCGAAGAGGTCCGTGATCTTTTCGGTCCTGCGATCGCAAGACTTGTTGATGGCGTCACGAAGCTTTCCAAAATTAACTTTGTCTCCAAAGAACAGCGTCAGGCAGAAAATTTCAGAAAAATGTTTATGGCGATGGCAGAGGATATTCGTGTGATTCTCGTGAAGCTGGCCGATCGCCTCCATAATATGAGGACCCTGGAGCATCTTCCGGAGGAAAAACAGATCCGGATTGCGGAAGAGACTCTTGAGATCTACGCGCCGATTGCCGGTCGCTTGGGGATGGAGGGGATCAAGGGTGAGCTCGACAATCTTTGTCTGAAGCATCTCAAACCGGATGTCTGGAAAGACTTGAACAGCAAGGTCCAAGAACTCAAGGAAAAGAGCGGCTCTTTTATCGAACAGATCGAGAAAATCGTTTTAGAAAAAATGGCAGAATACAATCTGAAACTGGAAATCAGGACACGGCTCAAACAACCCTACAGTATTTATCAGAAGATGCAGGAACAGCAGATCGAATTCGACCAGGTCTACGATCTTATCGCCTTCCGGCTTGTCGTTCCCACAATTTCTCAGTGCTATGAGGCGCTCGGTATTATCCATTCCCTGTGGCGTCCGGTTCCAGGTCGTTTCAAGGATTATATCGGGATGCCCAAAACGAATAATTATCAGTCTCTTCACACAACAGTCGTTGGACCCCAAGGGCAGCGGGTGGAGTTTCAGATCCGCACCAAAGAAATGGATGAGATTGCCGAAATGGGGATCGCCTCTCACTGGAATTATAAAGAAGGGGGCGAAATCGACATCAAAGATGAGGTCAAGTTTCGTTGGATCCGTCGTTTTATGGAGTGGCAGAAGGAGTTGTCGGATCCGGCAGAATATCTGGATACCGTCAAGCTCGATCTCTTTGCGTCGGACGTTTATGTCTTCACCCCCAAAGGGGATCTGAAGGAGCTCCCGCGGGGTTCGACCCCTGTCGATTTTGCCTATGCGGTTCATACCGATGTTGGGCATCAATGCGTCGGGGCGCGTGTGAATGGGCGGATGGTTCCGCTCCGTTATCAATTAAAGAGTGGTGACTCTGTCGACGTTCGGACGAGCCAGGGACACAAGCCGTCCAAGGATTGGCTCAAGTTTGTTCGAACCTCTCGTGCGAAGGCGAAGATCCGTCAGTTCATTCGTGAGGAGCAGCGGGAGCGGGCCACGTCGCTCGGGCATGAAATCCTGATGAGGGAGCTTGAACGATTCAGTCTTGATTACCCGACTGTCTCGAAGGGGAGTGAGATCAAAAAATTCATGGAGGAGAAAGGATTAAAAAATCTTGATCACCTGTTAACAATGATCGGCTACGGTCGAATCACCGCTCATCAGGTCTTGTCGGCGCTGCTCCCTCCGGAAAAATTGGAAGAAAAAGAAAAGGCCGAGAAGGGGTTTGGGATTGGAAAATTCTTCAAGAGGGCCTTTGAAAAGCCACGGGCCCTTGTGAATGTCGATGGGTACGATGACATCCTCGTCTCTTTAGGAAAGTGCTGTAATCCTATCCCCGGAGACAGCATTGTCGGATTCATTACGCGTGGTCAGGGGGTCAAGGTTCATTCGGCGACCTGCAGTCGGGTCTTGGCCTCGGATCCGGCGCGGCGGATTACCGTTTCCTGGAACCTCAAGGAGAAGACGCCGATTACGACACGGATCCGTGTGGTCTGTGTCGACAAACCTGGGATCCTGGCTGATATCAGCCAATCGATTTCCGCTGTTGGCGTGAATATTTCGCGTGCCTCTTGCCACAGCATTGAGGATCAAAAGGCGATCAATACTTTTGAGGTGGGGATCAAGGACTTGAATCACCTTCACCAACTGATGAAATCCCTTCAAAAAGTTCGTGGGGTGATCTCTGTTGATCGTGTCAGGGAGTGATCAGGCAGCCTTTTGAACGGCGCCGGAGCGGATGCAGCGGGTACAGGCAAGCACATGGCGGACGGTCCCCTTGATGATTGCATGAACCCGATGGACGTTGGGCAGCGAGATCTTCGGGGTTTTGTTATTGGCATGGCTGACGTTGTGGCCAACCATCCTCCCCTTTGAACAATAAAAGCAAGCTCTTGCCATAATGGGTCCATGGGGTAACAAGAACTGGGTCTCAATGCAAGTCGATTTCTACAAGAAAAAGTTTGGGCGAGAGGGGGAGGAGACTGCTGCGAAGTTCCTGAAAGAACAAGGATTTACAATCCTTGAACGTAACTACCGCTGTCGGCTAGGCGAGATCGATCTGATCGCCTCTCGTGACAACGAATTTTTCTTCATCGAGGTGAAGAGCCGTCATTCCTTTCAGGAGGTAGCCCCCGAAGAGCTCATTTCCTATTCAAAACAGCGCCACATCTCGCGTGTCGCGCAGCACTATGTTTCTAAGAAAAAGATTTGGAGTCAGACGGGACGCTTCGCCTTGGTCGTGATCGATGCCAGCTCTGGTCCTGTGAGGTGCGAGTTGATTAACGACATTTTTGAATTGAATTGGGGTTATTAATTTTATAGCGTCATTTTGTTCATGGAAAATATTCTCCAAGCCTTCCTAAAAAATGCAGAACGCCTTGGGAAGAAACCTTGCTTTCGATATAAGGAAGAAGGGATCTGGAAGGATATTTCTTGGCAACAAGCGGGAGAGAGGGTTTTTGCCGTCGCTCGTGGACTCTTATCCCTTGGGGTCAAGAAAGGAGACAAGATCGCTATTTTTTCCAAGACGAGGGCTGAGTGGACCCTCTGTGATCTCGCGATTCTTTCCGTCGGAGCGGTGACTGTTCCGATCTACCAATCGAATACCGGGGAACAGGCCGCCTATATCCTCGGAGATTCCGATGCGGTCATCGTGATTGTGGAAGATCTGAATCAACTTGAGAAGATAGAACAGAGGCTCTCCGGCCTCTCGAAGATTCAGAAGGTGATCTTGATAACTGGCCAAAAACGGGGAGAAAAAATCACAACCTTGACCGAGATCGAGAAGAAGGGGAGTCTTACCCGGGATGATTGGGAAAAGGGAATCAATACGATTCGTTCAAAAGATCTCTGCAGTCTTGTCTATACCTCCGGGACGACAGGTCCGCCAAAAGGGGCGATGCTGGCCCATCGGAATTTTGTCGCTTCCAGTGAGGCCTGTTGTCGACTCGTCTCGATGGGGACCGATGATGTCGGGCTGCTCTTTCTTCCGTTGGCGCACATCCTCGGGCGTGTGATCCAGTTCTATCAGATTTACCAGGGTTTTGTTCATGCCTATGCCGAGAGCGTCGACAAGTTGATTGATAATCTGGGAGAGACACGGCCGCATTTCTTTGTCAGTGTTCCCAGGATCTTCGAAAAGGTTTATGAGAGGGTGCAAGCCCAGGTTCAGGCAGGTTCACCTCTGAAAAAGGCGATCTTTGCCTGGGCTGTAGCGGTTGGTCAGCAAGCCAGCCGAAGACTTCAGGCAAAAAAGAGGATCGGCCCATCGCTTTTCTTGAAGCGTGAGCTGGCGACGCTGCTTGTTTTTCAGAAGATGAAGAAACGATTGGGGGGGCGGCTTCGTTACGCCATTTCGGGAGGGGCCCCGCTTTCGAAGGAGATTGCGGAATTTCTCCACGCTGCCGGGATCCTCGTGCTTGAAGGGTATGGTCTGACAGAGACGACCGCCGCCAATAACTGCAACACCCCTGACTCTTATAAATTCGGGACGGTCGGACGACCCGTTTATGCCTTGGAAGAAAAAATTGCGCCGGATGGAGAGATCCTGATTCGTGGGGATCAGGTTTTTCAGGGTTATTACAAGAACCCCGAGGCAAGTCGTGAGGTTCTCACGCCAGATGGGTGGTTTCATAGTGGCGATATTGGGGTGATTGACGAGGATGGCTTTTTGACAATCACCGATCGGAAGAAAGATATTATTGTTACGGCGGGTGGAAAAAATATCGCCCCGCAGAATCTGGAGAATATTCTGAAGACGATTCCGTATGTGAGTCAGGCGATGGTTCATGGAGATCGGCGCAAGTACCTCTCTGCGCTGATTACGCTGAATCAGGAGGTGGTCGAGACATATGCGCGAAATACGGGGATTCAATTCAAACAGTTCAGAGAGCTTACGATTCACCCAAAAATTTATCATCTGATTCAACAGGCGATTGAAGACAAAAACAAAAATCTCGCCTCTTATGAGACGATCAAAAAGTTCGTCATATTGGAGAGCGATTTTACCCAGGAGACAGGGGAATTAACCCCAACCCTGAAGGTCAAAAGAAAATTTGTCAGTGAAAAGTATAAAGAGGTTCTCGCAAAATTGTATCAAGAATAGAGGAGGTTCTATGCCAGAGTCAGGATCGACAAAAGGAACGGGGCTTGCTCCCAATATTGCCAGCGCCATTTGTTATCTTTGCGCCCCGATCACGAGCATTGTGATGATGCTGGTGGAGAAGGAGAATCGCGATGTTCAGTTTCATGCCTGGCAGGCGACTGTCCTCTCTGTGGGATACATCGTTGTTTCCATCGCTCTCAATATCCTCGCCATCATCATGGGGAAGCTGATCGGGTTTTTGGGGATGGTCGTTCACTGGTTTTCTCCCCTCGTCGGACTTGCCGCCTTTATCCTCTGGCTTATTTGTCTGGTGAAGGCGTATCAAGGAGAACGGTGGAAGATTCCGTACCTTGGTGATTTTGCTGAAAAAAAAGCTGGACTTTGATAAAGGCTCATCTACTTCGTTGGCTTCGTCGCCACTCCTTGCGGCGTACCACTCAAGTACGCCTCAGTCGGCCTCCTCAGCCCGCCTTGTAGCTGAGACCTTTCTCAAAGTCCTTTTTGTATATGTGTCTCGTTAGATTCTTTTTAGAACTGCCGTGTCCTGGATGCGGGTTCCTGCATGCTTTATGGTATGCCCTTCAGATGAAGTGGAGTGAGTCATTCGCTTCATTCCCGATCTGGCCCCTTGTCGTCTTCTTTTTTCTTTTCTTGAGACGCTCACCACTGGCCGGAAAGTTTTTTCTCTCCTTGATTTTTATCCAGTGGATTGGCAGGTTGTTCGGTTAGGAGGCTCCATGACCCCAAAAGAGTATTTTGAAAAAACGGTTCCTCAAAATCTGGAGAAGAGAAAGGAAACATTGTCCGGGATTAATGCGGTCTATGAATTTGAGATTACTGGCGATAGTGGTGGCGTCTGGACACTCGATCTGACGGTGCCAGGTGGCAAGGTCAAGAAAGGGGCCTCTGGCAAGGCAAACTGCACCGTCAAGATGTCCGATGAAAATTTTGTAAAATTGCTTGAAGGAAAACTCAATCCCCAACTGGCCTTTATGACCGGTAAATTAAAGGTCCAAGGGAATATGGGTCTTGCACTCAAGCTTCAGAAGATATTGTAGGGTGAAACCTCTCCGCGGCATTGTCATTCTCGATATCTCCCGCCTCCTTCCCGGAGGCTTTACTTCACTCCTCTTGGCCAAACAGGGGGCGCGTGTCATCAAAATCGAACAACCGGGAGTTGGCGACTACTATCGTGCCTTGACCGGCGGACATGAGTTTGTAGAACTTGGACATTTTGCGGAACTTCATCGAGGCAAGGAGTTCATGGCGCTCGATCTTTCCAAGCAGGATGGGAAAAATATCTTTCGGAGACTTGTTCAAAAGGCCGATGTCGTTCTGGAAAATTTTAGACCGGGGACTTTGAAAAGATTGGGGATTGGTTTCCCCGTTCTTCAAAAATGGAATCGAAAGATCATTTTGTGCTCGATCACCGGGGCCGGGCAAAAAAATCGTCTTGCCGGGCATGACCTGAATTATCTCGCACTCTCGGGTCTTCTTTCTTTGATTACGGACCAACGAGGGGAGCCGGTTATTCCGGATTTTCAAGTTGTGGATTTGGCCGCTGGCTATCGCGCCGCTTTTCTGATTCTTAGCGCGCTTTATGAGAGAGAGTTCAGGAAACGGGGCCGATGGATTCAGACATCGATGATGGAGGCAGGAGAGGAACTTGCCAGTCTCTACCAATCGGAAGGGGGATCCGCCCCTCTGCGTGGACTCCCTAATTACGGTGTCTATAAAACGAGGGATAAAAAACATATCGCCTTTGCGGCGCTAGAGCCGAAGTTCATTCGAAACTTCTCCAGGCTGTTGGGAAAGAAGATTGGGATAACGCAAGGATGGGATCAGGAGGATTTACAGAGAATCTTTCGTCAAAAAAATGCGAGGGAATGGGGGCGTTTGTCGCAAAGTCATGACTTCTGTCTCTCGCCGGTTCTGAGCGTGACTGAGGCTTGTGGTTTGAGGAAGAGTGGGGAGCATCTGCCCCCTATGGGGCGTGATAACCGACAAGTCTTGAGAAGGTTGGGTTACAGCAAGAAGAGAATGAGAGAGCTAAAGAAGGCGGGGGTACTGTGAAAATTGCGCTAGCCCAAATCAATACGACAGTCGGTGATTTTGAGGGAACCGTTCGCAAGGTTGCCCGCCAGATTCAAAAGGCAAAGGACTTGGGAGCCGAGCTCATCGCCTTTCCCGAGATGACGACGACCGGTTATCCTCCACGCGATCTGGTTGAGAACCCCGGTTTTATTGATGCGAACTTGAAGGCGCTTCAGTCGATTGCCCGTCTTTCGCAGGGGATCGGTGTGATTGTCGGCTATCTCGATCGGAACAAAAAAGAGGGGGGCAAAGGGCTCCTCAATTTCTGTGCCCTTTTTGAGAACGGCGAGTTGAAAGGGCGCTATGTCAAAATGCTTCTCCCCACCTACGATGTCTTTGATGAGGGGCGCTATTTTGCCCCGGGCCAGAAAGTTGGGCTTTGGGAATGGCATGGTGCCAAAATCGGCATCTCTATTTGTGAGGATGCCTGGAATGCCCAATCATTCTGGCAGAGACCACTCTATGAGCGGGATCCAATCGCGGAACAGGTGAAAGCCGGTGCTGATTTCTGCCTCAATCTTTCCTGTTCTCCCTACTCAATCGGTCGAGAGAAACTCCGTCGTGAGATGATCCGGGCTCATGCGGTTCGGAACCGCCGCCCTTTCTTTTACGTCAATCTGGTCGGAGGGAATGACGAACTCGTTTTTGATGGTCGAAGTTTGGCTGTGGATGCCGAGGGCAAAGTGATCGGGCAAGGAAGGGCGTTTGCTGAAGATTTGGTTGTTGTTGATATGAAAAATCCCCCCTTGCCCCCCTTTGTCAAAGGGGGGGTGGGGGGATTCGAGGAAAAAGATGATCTGGAATCTGTCTACCATGCTCTGGTTCTTGGGATTCGTGACTATGTCCGAAAGTGCGGTTTCAAAAAAGTAGTACTCGGCTTATCCGGCGGAATCGATTCTTCATTGACCGCTGTGCTCGCTGCTGAGGCGTTGGGGAGACGAAATCTTCTGGGGGTTATCATGCCGTCCCCGTATTCGAGCCGAGAGAGCGTGGAGGATGCACGTCGATTGGCCGCCACACTCAAAATCTCCATGAAGACAATCTCAATCACTTCGATTTATAACAGCTATCGACGGCAATTCAGTCGTCTTAAAAAACAGCCGGACGTTGCCGATGAAAATCTGCAGGCGAGGATTCGTGGCAATCTCCTGATGGCGCTTTCAAATCGTGATGGATACCTGACTCTCACCACGGGGAATAAATCCGAGCTCGCTGTCGGTTACTGCACGCTTTATGGAGACATGAGCGGCGGACTTGCGGTGATTTCGGATCTCCCGAAACAGATGGTTTATGATCTGTCTCGTTGGATCAATCGAAAGAGAGAGATTATCCCTGAGCGCGTTTTTACAAAGGCCCCGACGGCGGAACTCCGACCGAATCAGACCGATCAAGACACACTCCCTCCCTATGAAATCCTCGACAAGATCTTGAAGGCCTACATCGAGGAACACAGGATGGAGGACGAGATCGTGGCGTCGGGATTTCCGCGCAAGACCGTCCGGTGGGTCCTTCGAAATGTCGACCGCAATGAATACAAACGCCGTCAAGCAGCCCTTGGAATTCGGGTCACTTCAAAGGCGTTCGGTATCGGTCGGCGCTATCCGATCGCGAGGAAGGTTTGACTTTGGAGGATGGCTTGCCTGGGCGTGGGTCTTCGCGGAAAAGCTCGACATGGGCCAATCTTTTTCGTAAAACCGGGCCATGAAATTAATCCTTACCCCGCTTGAAAAGGCGTTGAATCAGCTTGAGAGAGGCCTTCAGTATCTTGCCTCCATCGAAAGTCAAAAAGACAACGAGTTGCGTGAGCAATTCCGGGCTGCGGTGATCCAGGCTTTTGAGTTTAGTTTTGAATTATCCTGGAAACTGCTGAAGCGTTATCTCGAAAACTACAGCCTTGAAAAAGTTGATGGGTTCACGACGAAGCAGCTCTTTCGCGTCGGATTTGAACAGGGCCTGATTCGTGATCCTAATGCGTGGTTTGGTTATCTTGAGAAGCGGAATCTGACGGTTCACACCTACGATGGTGCCGTGGCCGAACGCGTTTACGAAGGGGCGAAGGGATTCTTGCGGGATGCCCAGGATCTGCTGCAAAGACTAAAATCAAAGACTGCATGATTGATCTGTCCCCCCATGACCTCAAAGCAGTCCGTCGGATCCTTGCCGATGTGATTCCTGGATATGAGGTTCGGGTCTTTGGTTCGCGAGTCACCGGCACCGCAAAACCCCACTCCGACCTTGATCTCGCCGTCGTTGCCGATCACCCCCTTGACCTCAAAACATTGAGTCGTCTCCGTGAGGCGTTTGAGAAATCGGACCTGCCGATTCGGGTCGATCTGGTAGAATGGAACAGGGTCAGCGATGAATTTCGCAAGGTGATCGAGAAAAATTATGAAATCATTTCCTGAGAAGAAAATAACCCCAAATGGTTACGACGTGTCGGTGCTGCAGCAGTCGGTCGATTCGTAATTGCATCAGGTTCCCAGATTATACGCGATCGCGAGGAAGATTGAATAAGGTTCATCACGGGCTCATAAATTTAAGCCACTGCGTGTGCCACCGGCCTCTCATTGTTCCGTCCCATATTGGCACTGCGGCGCTGTATTCCTGGATAGTCCAAAAGACATTCGGTTCAACAGGGTCCGGGACCGTCGCACTATAGTCCCCCCAAGGGGCGTTTCCCACAGACAAATCTCGGTAAGGCATTTCTCCCTCTTTATAGACGGAGAGTGTGCTTACGATACCGGCGGGATCGGTATTCCTATGGATGGCATAATAGGCCCCTGGATAGTTATCGACACCGGAACCACTGAAGCCGATCGCCACATTGTTATCCGCATCGACGGCGATCGAGGGGAAGTAGTAGTACATCCCCGGTGTTTCGATGAGTCCCTCCTGGACGAGGACCGCCGGGCTTGAGTTGGGATCGATCTCGAACCAGGAGACGGTGGTCCGCTCGATCGGCCCGCTGAGCGGCATGACACTTCGCAGGGTGGCCCAGATACGCCCGTTGCGCAGGACGGGGGATGTCGCAATATTAGATTCGATGGTACTAATCCGTGTCGCTGAATCACGTTGAGTCGCCCCCGTTTCAGTGCGATCAAAACTCAACCTTGCCCCGATTTCAAAAAATCCTTCGCCCCCCGATGGGGTCTCCAAGGGGCTTACGGTCGGACTGTCAACGGGACCGGATAGCTTTTGAACGCGAAGTCGGGGTGTTGGCCCATAATAACTGTTACAACTAGCCACTAAATAGAGATCCGGTTCCTCAGGGTCATAGGTCATGACTGGATGTGTATGACTACCGCAATCAAGACCCGACAGGGTGAGGGGTGAGTCTGGCCAGATGTTGTTGAGTACCTCACCCTTGTTAAAGACGAGGAGGGTTGGACCTCCAATGACGACAACGATCCAATTCCTGTTAAACCCAAGGCGGGGAAAATCAGTGCCCCCTACATCCGTGTAATACCTGAAGTACCAGTTTCCTGTCGGGTCATCCGTCTCACTCACCGCAAGGGCAATGCCATGAACATCCGGCATCCCCAGGGCGATCCAGCGTTGACTCAGTTCATCAAAAAAGATCCTGGAATCTACATAACCTTCTCGACTCAGGCCGAGCCCCTCGTTCCAAAATCTGGTCTGGGTGATCACCGGTGTGATAATATTCCCCTCCTTATCTTGGACTAGGAAGAATCCCTCAACATCACCAAACGAATTGGAGAGAGAGACGATGTGACGAGGGCCGACCGCCCCATGCGTATCCGGTGGGCCACTATCAATTTCCTCTTGGGCCAAGAAAGTTACCCAGCAGGCATCGCCAATCCCGTTACCGTCGGCATCCATTTGATCCGGGTTGGCCAACAGACGACAGTTATCCGAACTATCCAGGATCCCGTCGTTATCAGCATCATCACCGTCCGGCACACACGCACCGGCAGAACATTTGTAGATTGTGGTTGCCGTATTGAAGTAGCTGCAAGAAATATCAGATGACGTGACAAACGAGTTGTCTCCCCCCTCGCAGTGCGCCTCAGAAAGAATTTCCGCACTGGTGCAAGTGTCGTTCAGGTGGCTCCATCTCTCCTGCTCGTCAAATCCGACCACCGTGGTCTGTACTAAAACCCCGCCGTCGGGTTCTAAAAGATCAGGGTCGGTACATCGTGGAGCGAGGGTACAGCCATATTCGCAGCCGTCTCCAGAGACTGAGTTGCCGTCATCGCATTGCTCCTCCCCCTCGACGATTCCATTGCCGCAAACAGATATGCTGATAAGACATTCCCGACAAATTCGGGCAGGATCGATGACGTAGAGTCCCAGACTGGAATCAAAGAGAAAATACGCAAAGTTGAGACCGTTGATGACAAAGACATAAAAGTTGTCAGTGGCATCGAAAGAGATATCAAATCGATAAACGACGCCCATATTATTGATAACAGTGAATTCCGAAAAGTTTCCGGCCAAAAACTGATAACTGAATGAAGTAACTCCAAAAGCTCCTTTACAAAGACCATCAGCAGTACATTGAGTGCAGGTATTTTCTCCTGAAGTTTCTCTGTGACAGAGGATTCCCGCGACGGGATCCAGGGTCATTTCAAAACTCGACTCCTGAGCCACTAGATCAGGGCCTGATATTAAGAGAACAAGCAAAAGGAGAATAGTTTGTTTCATGCGGGTAGCTACTGCATAGATGGTGCCACGGTGAGGGCAATTAGCATGCCAGTCACCAGTGGGTTAACTTGATGGAATCATTGATGTCATGAAAAAAGCATTCCAATCGAACGATTCTCAAATTGATAAAATTATCATTTTGATATTATCATTTTGAGAGGGAGCTGGCTCAAATGCTTTCGGCATTGGCCGGCGCTATCCGATCGCGAGGAAGGTGCGACGGTTTCATTTTGAACATTGACATCAGTCTAGTCAATATCCTATGATTTATCCTAGGAAGATATCTATGGAATCAGTGCGGCAGGCTAATTTTCTTATTCCCCAAGAGGTGCTTGACGACCTCCGGCGGCTCGTTCCTCGTGGTGAACAGAGTCAGGTAGTGACCAATGCCCTTAAGCTCGAGCTTAAACGCCGTAAGCTCAAGGCGACACTGAAAGCAAGCTTTGGAGCCTGGGGGGGGCATAAGAATTTACGATCGGCACGATCTTTCGTTCGTAAACTTCGTCGGGAACGTTCCTTCTAAGCGCCATGCATCTTCAAAAGACCCTTATTGACACCGATATCTTGATTGACTTCTTAAGAAAAAAGGAGACTGCAAAGCGTTTGCTGGAGAATGCACTTCAAACGGGTGACCTTTATCTCTCGGTAGTAACCGTGGCGGAACTTCTTGCGGGGATGAAACTCTCGGAGGCAGCGGTTACGGAGGATCTCATTTCAGGGTTCACCTTGATCACTGTCAGTGAATCGATTGCCCGCCGTGCCGGCGCATTACGGCGAAGGCATTCACGGGTTCTTCTGCCCGATTGTCTGATTGCCGCGACGGCGTTAGAGGAAAATTGTACCCTCCTGACAGGGAATCGAAAAGACTACCCGTTTGAGGGAATCCAGTTCTTTTCATGACAGGAACTCTTTTTATAGTCGCCACCCCGATCGGGAATTTGGAAGACATCACCCTCCGGGCAATTCGAACTCTCAAGGAGGTCGACCTCATCGCCTGCGAAGACACGCGGCACAGCCAGAAACTTCTCAATCACTATGGGATCTCGAAACCTCTTACGAGTTATTTTGAACATAATAAATTAGTGAAGGGGGAGATGCTCATTCATCAGCTTTTAGATGGGAAAAATATTGCCCTTATTTCTGATGCTGGAACACCGGGGATTTCTGATCCAGGTTACAATCTTGTGGTGGCGGCAATAGAAAAGGGGATTTCGGTTGTTCCGATTCCGGGGTCGTCGGCGGTGATGACTGCCTTATCGGTAGCGGGATTGCCGACCGATCAATTTCACTTTGTCGGTTTTCTTCCCCAAAAGGAAGGGAAGAAGAAAAAATTGCTTGAATCTCTTCGCGAGGAGTCGGCGACCGTTGTTTTTTATGAGTCCCCTTTTCGTATCACAAAGACGGTGAGGCTTCTCTATCAGATTTTTGGGGATCGGTTTGCTGTCCTTGTCCATGAGCTGACCAAGATTCATGAGAAGGTATTTCGGGGAGGGCTTTCTTCCCTGGAGGATCAAATAAAATTAATTCCAGCAAAAGGAGAATGGGTAGTTCTTCTCCATGGGCTGTCAGAAGAATGACAAGAATGGGTTCTTTCTAACCCTCTTTTGCTTTTCTTTTCCAAAAAATCATTGTCTTTTCAAGCGGCTGGTAGTAACGATTTCTGGCGCTGGCTTTGCAGTCTTGTTGAGGTCGTAAAATTCAAGGATTAACCGATTCATGGGAAGGGGGAGCCTATGATGACCCATAAAAAACTGATTCGAAGCATACTCTGTCTCTTCAGCCTACTCGGGCTAAGTGGCGCTATAGGCTGCCTCGGCGGTAGTGGGGCGACTCGTGGGGCAACATCAGTAACCCTCTCTGGGACCGTTTCTACGTTGGGACTCGGGGGCGCTACCTCTGAAGACGCAGGCCTGAGCGTTCAGGGGATGGTCCTTAATCGACAATCAAAGTTTGTCGAAAAGCCGGCAACCGGAGGGACGGTGACCCTCATGAATTCAGAAGGAAAAACTCTCGATATCGTGACCGTCCAGAGTGATGGAACTTACACAACCTCGCTTCCCGCCTCTCAAGTACAAGGTGAGACGCTCGTTCTCGTGTACGAAAATGACCAGAAGAAGTCGGAACCCGAAATCCATTCCTATGACGTCATCCCGAGTACCGCAACATCGGCAACAATTAACTGTAATACCGAAACCGATTTTTCGACCGCAGTCCTCCTCGCGGTTGCGGAAAACGAGACAGGCAAAAGTTATGAGGTGGGGGGGGATCTAACGGGGGCGCTTGAAGTCGTCGTGCCCGATGCGATTAAACAATCGGTTGAGGCAGTTATTGGGGACACGACGATTACGTCGAATACGACGATTGATACAGCCAATGTTGGAATTGAGGCAGCCTATCAGGCGCATCAGCAGTATATTGCAGAAGGGGGGACCCCGTCGATAACAGCAGAGCCACCGACACCCCCTGTGGAGGTTCTGAAGGATGCGATTCAGGGTGAGAGTTCTGCTATCTCTGCAATCTCTGCCGAGGTACTAACAGTTGGCGGAGGAATTCCGGTTGATACGAACGTTTTTGGCACTACCCTCCGGGTGACCGATACGATTTATGAAGCCTATGCAAAAAAAAGTGATGCCGCTGTTGTTGCCGACTGGGAGACAATAAAAGGTTCCCTCGGGACGGTTGGTCTGAAGGCCTATATTGGTCCTATTGTTGAGGTCAAGCCAGAGGATCTTGCAAATCAGCTGATCAAACCGACCGATCTCAGGCAATGTGCGAAGTATATTACAGCGATGGATTCATCTGTTGCGAAGGCCTTTGGAGATAATAGCAAGGCACGTGAGGCGATCGTTGAGCAGATCAAGATTGGTGCCTGTGACGATCCCGATGAGGCGAAGTTTGTGATGGGGGCCTTGGGAGGAGCGATCCCGGCTCCGGCGGCGGATGGGACCTATGATTTTTCAAGCTTTGTGCCGACGACTGTTGCCCAGGCATCGCATGTGATCGGTCTGGATCTGAAAAACAAAATAGATCCCTCGCAGTATGCGACCTATGGAGTGGCTGATCTGGCCAAGAGCTGTGCCCCTCAGATGAGGGATAGCAATGTCGTTCAAACCTGTGCCCTGACCGGAACAGCGGGGTGTGCGAATCTCATATCAGGTATCATTAATTATGCTCCCGGGACGATTCTTGGGACTGACCTCGTGACGATCCCAAAACCGCCGGGGGCTGATTGTACCTCAGGGAGTTGTACGACAGGGACTCAGTGTACGACCCAATCAAGCGGGTCAAGGACTTGCGCTGCCCTTTCTGAAAAGCTAGGACGTGCCTGTAGCACCAATAGTGATTGCGATGTGGGTATTACCTTTTGCAATTTGGCCAAGATTTGCATGTTGACTGCCGGAGCGACCACAGGGATGGGTTCTATAGCTACTGGTGGTGAGCATCAGTCCTTTGGTGGTGGGGGAGCGGCACCAACAGTTGCTTCAAGCGGTTCAGCGGGAGGTTCTTGTTCCAGTGGTGCTTGCGAAGCAGGGTCGTCTTGTCAGGCGGGTGTTTGTGTTTCTACAACCGTGACAATCCTGAGTGGACCTGGTTTCTCCTGTTCCTCAAGTGCGACCTGCGGTACGGGATTAACCTGTACGAACGGAACCTGTCAGGGTTCAGATGCTGGGGGTGGTGGTTTAAAAGCACTCGCCGAGGTCTGTGCGAGTAATACCCAGTGTGGGAGTAACTGCTGTTCAGGAGGGCTCTGCGCGACATCCGCTTCTTGTGGAGGAGGTGGACTTAAAGGTTTAGGAGAGGCTTGTACGGAGAACACCGCGTGTGGAAGTGCCTGTTGTTCAGGAGGGATATGCTCAACATCCGCCTCTTGTAGCGGAAGTGGGAGTAGTTTGAAGGGATTAGGAGATGGTTGTGTCACCAATACCGAATGTGGAAGTGCTTGTTGTTCAGCGGCGCTCTGTTCGACCTCTACCGCCTGTGCGACAAGTTGCACAAGCAATTGCTCTGCCGGAACCAGGTGTACCTCAGATGCCACCTGCGCCTCTGGTTATTGTGGGCTCCGATCCCTCTCAACCTCTCCAGGGACCTGTGCGGGGGCTGGTTCAGGTGCAACGGGAGAGTACTGTGGGAGTTCGGGTCATTGTTCCTCTGGGCTGACTTGTACTGGGAATATCTGTACCGCTGGTGGACTCTCGTGTAGTGCAGTCGGTTTAACCTGTACCAGTGATGCCAATTGCTGTTCCACCTATTGTGGTGGAGGGACTGCAACGCGGGCTTGCAAGAACGTCGGGGCAGGGATTGCTGGCGATGTCTGTTCTACGCCAGGACAGTGTATGTCAGGTCTGACGTGTATCGCCACGACCTGCCAAGGGGGGATGTGATGTAAAGAGACAGATGACTTGAGATGATGAGTAAAGGCGCCCTTCGACTTCGCTCAGGGCGCCTTTTTTTATTGATAAAAACTTTTTACCTGTTCTTCAAATTGATGGATTCTTCGACTATCGATCACCTTCCCTCGACGCAGTGTTAATCGATCCTCACAAAAGAGTTTAACAGCGCGGGCAAGAACCTTTGCCTCCATCTCTTTCCCTCGCTGGGCAATTGATTCGGCAGTCTCTCTGTTTTTGTCGATCTTAAATGCCTCCTGACAGATGATCGGTCCTTCGTCGAGATCCGTCGTCACGAAATGGGCGGTGACTCCGACCACCTCGACTCCTTTATTAAAGGCCTGAGAATAGGCACGAGCCCCAGGGAAGGAGGGGAGCAAAGAGGGGTGGATATTTACAATCTTTCCTTCATGGCGGAAACAGAATTCTGGAGAAAGGATCTGCATGTAGCGGGCAAGAACGATGAGATCAATTTCATGCTCCGAGAGTTTTTTGAGGATTTTTTGTTCCTGTTCTTTCCTATTGCTGGATGGATAATAGAAGAATGGGATGCTGAATCTTCGAGCGACAGGACGGAGGTCGTTTCGGTTGGAAATAATGATTTGTGGAATGCCACGAATTTTCCTTGCCTTCATCTCCTTGATCAACCTGATGAGGCAGTGGGGTTCCTTGGTTGTCAGCAGGGCGACATTCTTTATTTTTTTGGGGATTATCTCCTGACAAGAGATCTCCATTTTAATTTCTTGCCCAACTTTTTTTAATCCTTCTCTGAAAACGGAGACCGGCTTTCCAAGACCGGTAATGTCGACCACCATATTCATGACAAGGATCCCCTCCAGGATCCTCTGATCAATGTCCTCAATATTGATATTATTTTTAAAAAGATAAGTCGTGACGGTTGCGATGATCCCTTTTTTATCAGGACCGGCTACCCGAACTTTGGCTAATCTTTTATGACGGGGAGACGGAACCATAAGGATTTTAAGAGACTTTACCACATTTGAAGCTATTGACAAACACTCTATCTATTTTTATGTTCCCCTCCCTATGGCAGTTAGAATCAGACTTTCGCGCAAGGGAACGAACCAAAAGCCGTTTGACAGGATTGTCGTGACGGATAGTGAGTCTCCTCGTGACGGTCGTTATCTTGAGGTGATTGGTTATTATAATCCGAAAAAGGGGCGTGCCTCAGCAACTGTGAAAAAAGAGCGACTTCTTTATTGGCTCTCAAAAGGGGCAAAGCCGTCAGCGACTGTCCGAAGCATTATGAAAGAAGTTCAAGCGGGCAGCTCAAAGTAGGAGGGGGGGTAATCGCATGTCAGAACTCAAGATCCTTGTTGAAATGATGGCGAAGGCGTTGGTCGACAAACCTGAGGTGGTTGAAGTGGCTGAGGTGGATGGTGAACAAACGACCGTTTTTGAGCTCAAGGTTGCGAAAGAGGACCTCGGCAAGGTTATTGGCCGCGAAGGTCGAACCGCTCGTTCCATGAGGACCATTTTGGCAGCAGCCTCTACAAAACTGAAAAAACGCTCGGTTCTGGAAATTCTGGAGTAGATGCGTTTTGATATCCTGACCCTCTTTCCTGGTTTTTTTGAATCACCCTTAAAAATTTCTCTTCTTGGCAAGGCGATTGAAAGCCGGAAGATCGAGGTCACTCTTCACAACATTCGTGATTGGGCGGTTGATCGTCATGGGATGGTCGATGATCTCCCATATGGTGGTGGCGCCGGAATGGTGATGCGGCCGGAACCGGTTGTTCAGGCCCTGGAGTCAATTCCTAAACTCAAGCAATGCCGTCGTATCTATTTTTCTCCTCGCGGGGAACCTCTTCGTCAGGAGAGGCTCTCTGCCTATCTCGAGTATGACCAGTTGATTCTTCTTTGTGGTCGCTATGAAGGGGTCGATCAGAGGGTCATTGATCATTTTATCGATGAGGAGATCTCTATTGGGGATTATGTCTTGAGTGGGGGAGAGGTCGCTGCCCTTGTCTTTCTTGAGGCTGTTTCACGATTGATTCCGGGGTTTGTGGGGAAGGAAGAATCTTTACAAGAAGAGTCATTTTCGCCCCTCCTGGAATACCCTCATTATACCCGACCCGAGGAATTTCGTGGATTGAAGGTCCCCTCGATCCTGCTTTCGGGTGATCACAAGAAAATCAAGGAGTGGCGAGAGAAGGAGTCGCATGAAATTACCGCCTCTCGACGCCCAGACCTTCTTAAAAAACGCGGATAAAAGGCGTAAAAACAAGCTTGTCATTTCCTTAACCCTTTGATAACTCTCCGGCCCCTATTATGAACACGATCCAGAAAATTCGTAATGAAGGGCTGAAGGAGAAAATCCCTGCTTTTCGGGCCGGTGACACGGTCCGCATCCACTGCCGGATTATGGAAGGGGACAAGGAGAGGACCCAGCTTTTTGAAGGGGCTGTGCTTTCTTGTCGGGGCGAAGGGAGGCAGGCAAGTTTCATCGTTCGCAAGATCTCCTATGGGGTTGGGGTGGAGAGGATTTTCCCGCTTCATTCCCCCTTAATACAAAAAATCGAAGTGCTCCAAAAGGGGAAGGTGCGTCGGGCAAAGCTTTATTATTTGAGAGAGCTTTCAGGGAAGAAGGCAAGGATCCAGGGGGAGGATCAGTCTCTTGCCGGAACAGAACAAACCAAATCTTCTTGAGATCGAAACAGCGCTTTACGGTGAAGGATACCTCCATATCGCTGGTGTTGATGAGGTAGGGAGGGGGTGCCTTGCCGGACCTGTTTTTGCCGCCGCTGTGATCTTGCCAGCTCAGATCCAGATTTCAGGGGTCAACGATTCCAAACAACTAAGCCCCCGCGTGAGAGAAAAACTTTTTGAGAAGATTCTCGAGGTTGCGGTCGATTGGTCCATCGCCTTCGTTGATCATGAGAGAATTGACAAGATTAATATTCACAAAGCCTCACTGGAAGTGATGAAGAAGGCGGTGGACCATTTAAAGATACCGCCAGAATTTGTTCTGATCGACGGGCGTTTCCCTCTGGATCTCGGAATTCCGCAACGACCTGTGATTCATGGTGATGCACAAAGCCAGTCGATCGCCGCTGCCTCGATTGTCGCGAAGGTTCTCAGAGACCGATGGATGTGTGAGGTCGCTAAACAATTTCCGGATTTTGGTTTTGAAGCGCACAAGGGATACGGGACGCTCCGACATCGCCGAGCGATCCAAAGATTCGGACTGACACCGCTCCACCGGCGATCATTTAATGTTTCTTGAGCTTGGATTCTTTGTCCCAGACCAACTCCACTCCCCTCAGTCCCGACAGGATCTTTCCCTCCGTCCCCATCCAGGGGAGGAGATTGGGCCCTAAAGAGAGGGCATTCTTAAACGGAGTTGAACATTTCGGTGAGAAGAGAGAGACGGGAAGGTCGCGTCTTTTTTCGGCCAGTTGACGAAACAGCGTGAAGTCTCCATTTTCCGGGAAAAGGGTGCCGGATTCCGCCGGGTCTTTGATTTTTGGAAAAACTCTTCTCAGGTCTGAGCCGGCAAACGGGATCAGATATCGGAGACGGCGTTCAATCTCCCCATGAAGATTTTCAAAAAATGGTTCGTCACTGTTTGACGAGGAATGCTGGTAGCCGACCGTGAGCAGGACCATCTCGTTATTATCCCGTGACAACGGAGACAGGTTGATTTCAAGGTAGTTCAGATTTTCCAGCGGCTGTGCCAGATCATCAACCATCACCAGATTCTCACGCATCGGTTCCGGCAAGAGATCCCGGCGAATTTCATACTGGACCGTATAGTAAAAGGGGAGTGTGGGGAGTTGCCGCGCCTTTTTCTTGGCGAAATAGGACCAGAGGGTTGTGGGGAGCGCTTCGTAGAAACGCTGAAAATCCAGATTGCCGATCAAAAAACGGCAGCGAGTGGGGTAGTTAAAGCTGCTTAACTTGACTCCCTTGATCTCCCGTCCTTTGGCAAGGATCTTGAACTCATTGGAGCCGAGGGGATGCACAAGTCCCCCGAAGTAATCAAGCTTCTCATAAAATATCTTTTTGATTCCTCTGATCCCCCCCTTCAGCGAAAAGGTCGCACAATTTTCTGGTGAGAGGTAGAGGAGGAGTTGAAGATGGATCGGCTCAATAACAGGGTTTCGCGAAAGAAATCTTAGGATAATTTTGAGGACACTCTGGAACTCAGTGGACATCTTTGCCCATAAGGAAGCTGCCTTTTCATCCGGGAGGTTTTCGAGCCACTGGGTAAATTGTTTTACATCCTGCCGGCTGTTTAAGGGAAGAAGCGAAAAGAGAGGCTCCACCCATTTCTCTCTCAACAGATTGAGCTCCTCGAGGTAGTCCTGAAAGACCTCCTTGTCCTCAGGGAATTCACGTCCGATTTCTTTGAGAAAGTAATTTTGATTCGGTCTGAAATCGATCCGGTGACGGCGCAAGATCATCTGGCAGCTGACTTCATTTTCCTCGAAGAATTGCAGTTTTGATTCGGGGATCATCAGCTTGTTCATGAGCCCCTTGAAAATTCGTGTTTCGAGACCGGTGACGAGTGGGGCAGATCGGTCATTCTCCTCATCATCGTCCAGGACGAGGACGTTCATGCCCCTTTTCGCAAGCAGCGTTGCTGCGACGACCCCAGAGAGGTCACCTCCGACGACCAGGACATCACAGAAATTAAGGGACATATTTACAGCTCAAAAGTTTCGCCAAACTTCATGACTTTGACCCGCGCCAAGTCTCCGACCTTGTCCTCAAAATCGGCGGGGTCCTGTTCAATCTCCGGGAAGGTATTGTAATGCATCGGGATGACAAGTTTCGGCTTCAAAAATTCGACCGCCTTGGCCGCATCGGCGGGCCCCATGGTATAGTTATCGCCAATCGGAAGAAGTGCGATATCGATGTTATGGGATTCTGAAATGAGCTTCATTTCCAGCGTGAGGCCGGTGTCACCGGCATGGTAGATCGTCCGGTTGTCCATTTTTAAAATGAAACCGCAAGGGCTCCCGGCATAGGTTCCATCGGCGCATCCCGAACTATGAATGGCAGGGGTGAGAGTGACTTCACCGAATTCAAAATGAAAACTCCCGCCGATATTCATTCCATGCCCGTTGGTCCCTTGTTTCATGCAAGATTGAACAAGCTCATACGCCCCGATGACCGGGGCGTGGTTTTTCAGGGAGATTTCGACAGCATCTCCGAGGTGATCTTGATGACCGTGGCTGACAAGAACGGCATTGCAGATAATCTCAGCCGGGTTGACTCGGACGTGAGGGTTTCCTTTTAAGAAAGGGTCGATGATGACCTTTCCTTTTCGTCCTTCGATCAGGAAACACGAGTGGCCAAAGTAGGTGATGGTGATCATAGATTCTCCTTTTTAAAAATGAAATGATGCCTTCCCCATTAAACTATAAGGGAGCGAAGCTTGACTGACGCTGGGTGTTCCAAAATCAGTCACAAAGGCAATCGAACGAAACACCCCTTCGAATCCCAACGAGATAAATTCAGCCAGATAGTAGTCAAAACCGACATCGAGCTGAGCCCCCATGCCTGCCCCACCTGTGTTATTGGATACCGATCCCTCAGTGAGCCAATAAAGGCCGACGCCGGTACCTGCATAAGGATCAAATCGTGGATCCCCACTTAAGAAATAGAGTTTGATATCAAAGACCGGCATCCCCAGAAAAATAATGCTTCGATCGGTAGGGCGACTCGCATCCTGGGCCGTCATCAAAAAGGTCGTTTCAAAGGCGACCTGCTCATGAAATCGATATTGGAAGGACATAAAACCACCAACACCTGGATCCAGGATCGGGATGGTATCGACGAGGTAGATGTTACCGACAGGTCCGAGGCCGATCGAAAAGCCCTGTCGCCCCCAGAGAGAAGGAGAAAACAGGGAGAAGAACAAGAGGAGGATCGTCAATCTCTTTTTCATAAGTTTGGCTCCTTCATTTTAACCTTACGCCCCACGGTTCGAAGCCTCCCCTCGGCATACAATCGAATCGCCTCAGGGTAAAGCTTGTGTTCTACCTGATGGATCTTTTCCGCGAGACTTTCAAGTGTTTCTTCTTCCTCCACAGGAATCGCTTGTTGGAGGACAATAGGGCCTGTGTCTACCCCTTCATCAACAAAATGAACAGTCACCCCTGTCACTTTAGTCCCGTAACGAAACGCCTTTTCAATAGCATCTGTTCCCGCGAAGGCAGGGAGGAGGGCGGGGTGGATATTCATGATTCTTCCTCGGAAATGGGCGACGAATTTTTGTCCCAGGACGCGCATGAATCCGGCAAGGGCCACCAGATCTACCCGAGCTTCATCCAGCAGGCGGATCAATTCGTGATCGAACGCCTCACGCGACGGGAAATCGCTCTGTTTGACCACGAAGGTAGGGATGTTGTGTCTCTTGGCCCTTGCGAGCCCGCCGGCCTCCTGACGGTTGCTGATAACGAGGACAACCTCCCATCCTTTTGCCTTGTCAATAATAGCCTGGAGGTTGGTGCCTTCTCCAGAAATGAGGACTCCCACCCGAATCATAAGATTAAAAGAGGCTCCTCTCCTTTTTGACAGCACTCGATTTCACCAATGACAAAACATTTTTCCCCGCTCTGTTCGAGCCTCTTTTGAAACGAAGCGCTTTTCTTTGCGTCCAGAATAACCACAAGACCGATCCCCATGTTAAACACGAGTTCCATCTCTTCCGGCGGAAGTGAGCCCCATTTTTGAATCAGGGAAAAGACAGGGGGAGGGGTCCAGGAACTTCTTTTGATCACGACACGTGTCCCTTCAGGGAGGAGGCGTGGGATGTTATGAAATCCTCCTCCAGTGAGATGGGCAATCCCTGTGACCGGAAATTCATCCAACAGCGGGAGGATGATGTTCCCATAAAGTTTTGTAGGTTTCAGGAGAGTTTCTCCCAGGGGGCGCGAGAGCCCCTCATAACGTTCTTTTAAGGAGAGGTTTTTCTCTTCGATGATCTTTCGAATGAGGGAATAACCATTGGAGTGTGGTCCCGAAGAGGCGAGGCCAATGACAACATCACCTGGTTTGATCTGGTTACCGTCGACAATCCTCTTTTTTTCGACAATACCGACAATAAAACCGGCGAGGTCAAAGTCTCCTTCCTTGTAAAGAGAGGGCATCTCGGCGGTTTCCCCGCCGATCAGTGGACATTGGATAGAGGCGCAGGCCTCTGCTATTCCTTGAATAAGCGTCGAGGCCTGTCGTTGATCCAAACGGCTTGTGGCAAAATAATCGAGAAAAAAAAGAGGCTTCGCGCCAAGACAGAGGATATCGTTTGCCGACATGGCGACGAGGTCCTGGCCGAGTCCGCTGAGATCTCCACACTGAAGGGCTAGTTTGAGTTTTGTGCCAACCCCGTCTGTTGAGGCGCAGAGAACCGGTTCTTTATAACCAGAATTGGCTAGTGAAAAAAGGCCGGCATAGTGCCCAATAGAGCCCAAGACTCGCGGGTTCTCTGTTTTTTTGATGAGCGGTTTGATCTTTTGAACAAAACTATCGGCGGCATCGATATCGACGCCAGAGTTCTTATAGGTCATAAGGTAAAAATTTCGGTCGGATTATCGTTGGGATAGAGTCAAAGTCAAACAAAAATCGGTTTCCGGAGAATTCTTATTGTTTGCCAATGAGAAAGAGATGTGGTATTTTTTTACCCGTCTTTCAATTAAGTCTAGCACATTGAAATGAGGAGATTTTTTGGGAAATCATCTGAAGGGGGAGCCCAAAAAGAAGGACGACCAGAAGGTCTTTAATGACCTCGATGCCTTAAAGGCACTCTTCCAGGTTGTTGAGAGAGGGAAACTTACCTGGGAGGCGACCTTTGATGCGATTCGGGATCCCGTCTTAATTATCAGCAGTGATTATCGCATTGATCGCGCGAATCTTGCTGCCAGCGAGCGTGCCAAAAAGAAAATTGTCGAGATGATAGGCCAGCATTGCTATGAAGTCTTCGCGGGGCGTAATGCTGTTTGTCCCAGATGCCCGCTGAAAGAAACCCTTGAAACCAATCATCCCTACTCTGTCGAGATTGAAAAATTGAGAAAAGAAACAGATTTTCAGGTGAGTTCTTATCCTCTTCCGCTAGAATCAGCCGAAAATCCTCGTGTCGTTCATCATTACCGGGATGTTACCGGTGAGAGGCTTCTTCGGAGGCAGTTGGTCCAGAGTGAAAAAATGGCGGCGATCGGTATGCTTGCGGGAGGTGTTGCGCACGAGATCAATAATCCGTTGGGAGGGATTCTTGCTTTTACACAGCTTTTGAAGGCAGAACTTCCTCCTGAGAGTTCTGTCCAGGAAGATTTAAAAGAAATTGAAGAGGCGGCGAAGAGGTGCAAAAAGATCGTCTCGGATCTCTTGTCGTTTTCAAGACCTTCGCCAGGGGCGGATATGATCCCGCAGGATATCAATGCACTTGTCGAAAGGATCATGCCGATGTTGAGACTCAGCTTGCGGGAAGCCCAGGTGACGATACAGACCGAATACGGTAAAAATCTCCCCCCCGTTTTAGGGGATGCCTCACGTCTGCAGCAGGTTTTTATGAATCTCATTCGAAATGCCTCCGAAGCGATGAAGGGTGGGGGGGCCGTGACGATCCGAACAGGTGTCTCCTCTGAACAGCCAGGGGATTTTTTCATTGAATTCCAGGATACAGGGCCGGGGATTCGAGCCCAGGATCTCCCCCATATTTTTGATCCATTTTTTACAACAAAAGGGCACAAGGGGACAGGTTTGGGGCTTTCGATTTGTGATTCAATCATCCACGATCATCATGGGCACATCGAGGTACAAAGCGAACTGAATAAAGGGTCTCTCTTCAGGGTTGTTTTACCGGTTTATGAGACGGAAAGGATATCATGAAGCCATCTCTCTTGATCATAGAAGACGAGGACCCTATTCGAAAGGCGCTTGAGCGGTTTTTCAAGAAAAAATCGTTTGAAGTGATGCTCGCCTCGACGGGAGAAGAAGGACTTTCTCTTCTCAAAGCGGGTCGTGTTGATCTGCTTCTTGTGGATCTCATGCTTCCTAACATGTCGGGGATTGAGGTGATACGGCAAGCGAAAGAGACGATACCGCAGCTCGTCTGTGTTGTCATGACTGGTTATGGGACGATCCCTTCGGCCGTGGAGGCGATCAAGGCGGGGGCTTTTCATTATATTACCAAACCTTTTGATCTGGAGGATCTTAATGCCTTGGTGACAAAGGGGCTTGAACATCAGAGGCTTCAACAGGAAAATCGGGTTCTCAAAGAAACCCTGAAAACACGCTTCAAAAAACAAGCGATTATCGGAACAAGCCTGAAGATGAAGGAGGTTTTGGACCTTGCCGAAAAGGTTGCTGTCAGTGACAGCACGGTTCTTATTTTAGGGGAAAGTGGGACGGGCAAGGAGCTTCTGGCCAAGGCGATTCATTATCAATCCAATCGTTCGGAACGTTCCCTCGTCACGGTCAATTGTGCGGCGATTCCGGAAACTCTGCTGGAGAGCGAGCTTTTTGGTCATACCAAAGGCTCGTTTACGGGGGCGGTGAGTCATCGTATCGGCTGTTTTGAACAGGCGGAGGGGGGGACAATTTTTCTGGATGAAATTGGCGACATGAGTCCGCGACTTCAGGTCAAGGTCCTTCGAGTTCTTCAGGACAAAAAAATTCAGGCGATCGGCTCTGCCAAAAGTCATCAGGTGGATGTCAGGATCATCACCGCGACGAATCGTGATTTGACGAAGGAGGTCCAGGAGGGGAGATTTCGAGAGGATCTTTTTTATCGGCTCAATGTGATTCCCGTGACTCTGCCTCCTCTGCGCGAACGCAGTGATGATATCCCCATTCTCATAGAGCATTTTCTCAAAAAATCGAATACGGCCAACCACAAGTCTATTGAGGGTTTTAGTGCTGGAGCGATGGAGAAGATGGTTCGCTATCGCTGGCCGGGGAATATTCGAGAATTGGAGAATCTCGTGGAACGGCTTGTTGTCCTGAAGGGGAAGGGGCAAATTACGGAAGAGGATCTCCTCCCCTCCCTTTTTGATCAAAAAAATCCCGAGGTACTTCTGGACGGTATTAATATCCCCGATTCCGGTGTTTCGTTTCGGGATCTTGTGAATGATTTTGAAGGGGTCCTGATTCGCAAGGCGTTGCAAAAGAGTGGTGGGAACAAGAACAAGGCGGCCAATCTTTTGGGCCTCAATCGAACCACCTTGCTTGAAAAGATCAAGAAAAGAGGGTTTGAGGATCTTGTCGTGGAGGGGCACGATGAATAACAAAGCGGTTGATCTGCTGCTTGTTGATGACGAAGAGATTCTAATCAAGGCGTTCGAAAAAATTGCCCGTCGTTATCAAATGGGGATGGAGGTCGCCCGTGACGGTCTTGAGGCGCTTCGGATTCTGGGGGATCGCAAGATAGACGTCGCTGTCCTGGATCTTAATTCTCCAGGCCTTACAGGTCTTCAGGTCCTGGAGTATATCAAGAAAAACCAATTAGACACCGAGGCGATCCTGATTACGGGGCGTGCGACGATCGAAACGGCGATCGCTTCGCTCAAGATGGGGGCTTATGATTACTTGATGAAACCATTTGAAGATATCGAGGTGGTTGTTTCCTTGATCAAAAAGGCGCAGGAAAAGGCGCAATTGGTTCGAAGAATTCGAGAATTAGAGGAAAAGCATACCTCCGAGGCCTCGTTGGATGGTTTGATCGGACGAAGTTCCAAGATGCGCGAGGTCTACTCCTTGATTGAAAATGTTGCCCCGAGCGAATCCAGTGTTTTGGTTGTGGGGGAGAGCGGCACAGGGAAAGAGTTAGTGGCGCATGCAATCCATAAGAAAAGTTTCCGGAGTCAAAAACATTTTGTTGTCGTGAATTGCGCTGCCCTCCCTGAGACCCTCATGGAAAGCGAACTCTTTGGTCATGTTCGCGGGTCTTTTACAGGGGCGATCGGTGACAAGAAGGGGCTTTTTGCTGAGGCGCATGAGGGGACTATCTTTCTCGACGAGATTGGGGAGATTCCACTTTCAGTCCAGGTCAAGCTGCTTCGTATCTTGCAGGACGGCGAAATCAGACCGGTGGGGAGTTCTGAGGCCTCCCATGTCGATGTTCGGATCATTTCGGCAACGAATCGCGATCTTTACGATATGGTTCGAAAAGGGACCTTTCGCGAAGATCTTTTTTACCGTCTCAATGTCATTACTGTTCGCCTTCCTTCCCTTCGGGAGCGCAAGGAGGACATCCCTCTGCTGAGTTATTATTTTATGAATAGGTTTACTCTGAAGACCGGAAAGAAGATAAATGAAATTTCTCTCGATACCCTTCAATCTCTTCAGGAGTATGCCTGGCCTGGAAATGTGCGTGAGTTGGAGAATGTGATTGAGCGGGCCCTCGTGCTTTCTCAAGCGGATCGGATTACAGCGCGGGATTTGCCCCCAAAAATTCTGGGGGAGGTTTTTTACCGTCCAGGCGAGGTCCCTGAAGGGGATCTGACACGGCTGACCTATCAGGATGCGAAGGACAGGACGCTGCAGCTTTTCAACCGGTCTTATGTGAGTCACCTTTTGCAAGTTGCCGAGGGGAATGTTTCCGTCGCCTCCACGAAGGCGGGGATGGATCGAAGCAATTTTAAAAAGATTATCAAAAGATGCAGCATTAATGTGAAGGAATTCAAGAAACGAAAGGGGCGCTAAATGGGGAAAATCCTTGCCGTTGGATTTCGGGAGCAGCCGGATAAAAAAGTTTTAGGATTTCTTGCCAAAGAGGGGTGGGAGGTTCATCAACTCTCTCCCTCCGATATGACGCTTGCCCGACCTCTTCCTCTTGTTGACCTGACGCTCTTCTTTTTTGGGCGTGAGGGATATGAAGGGGCGCTTCAGCTGCTTAAGAAATTTCAGAGCAGTGGTCTTGAAATGCCGGTGATTTGTCTGAGCCGCCAGATGAGCGTGGATCAGGTCGTCGAGACGATGAAGAATGGGGCGTTCGACTATTTTCAGTCCCCTCCTGATTTTGAGAAGCTTTTGGTTTCGCTTAATCATGCCTCTCAAAATGCCCAACTCAAAAGAAAACTGAGGGTTTTGGAAAGTCAGGTGGGGTGGGAGGGGAAGTTTGACGATATCGTCGGTGTTTCCTCTCAGATGCAGGAGATTTTTCAGATGGTTCAGACCGTGGCAAAGAGCAATGCGACTGTCCTGATCATGGGAGAGAGTGGTACCGGAAAGGAATTAGTGGCTCGAGCGATCCATCGTCATTCGGAACGGTTTAAAAATAAATTCATCGATCTGAATTGCGGCGCTATCCCTAAAGAACTTCTGGAGAATGAGCTTTTTGGGCATGAGCGGGGGTCTTATACAGGGGCGGACAAACAATATATCGGAAGTTGTGAGCGGGCCCATGGGGGGACCTTGTTCCTCGATGAAGTGAGCGAGATGGATGCGTCGCTCCAGGTCAAGCTGCTGCGGGTTCTGCAAGAGAGGAAGTTTTGCCGCATTGGTGGTTCCGAATTGGTCGAAGTGGATATCCGTATTATTGCTGCCACAAACAAGGATCTTCGCCAGGAGGTAGAAAAAGGGGGTTTTCGCGAGGATCTTTATTATCGCTTGAATGTCGTTCCGATCACACTCCCACCTCTTCGTCGGCGACGAGACGATATTCCTGTCTTGGCCCAACATTTTCTGGAAAAATATTCAAAGGAGAATCGGAAGAATTTTAAGGGATTCGCTCCGGAGGCGATGACCTCATTCGTGAACTATGACTGGCCGGGGAATGTTCGTGAATTGGAAAATAACATCGAACGCATCGTCGTTCTTCAAAATGAGGCCCGTGTCAAACCGAATCATCTCCCGCGATTTATTCTGAACGTTGGTGCGAAGGGTGAGGAGAGGGCTTCTGCATGGGATGCCGATGGTTATCAGAAGGTCCTGCCGCTTCGTCTGGTCGAGCAGTACGCTATTGAAGGGGCTCTGGAGAGGTGTCGTGGAGATGTTGTGGCGGCGGCGAAGAAATTGGGGATTGGTCAGGCGACGATGTACAGAAAAGTTAAGCGGTTTGGAATAAAAGTGCCTTGACCTACGAATCATTCATTCACGATCTGAGTGATCGGGAGTTTTTCGATCAGAAACCGGGGCTTGAGCGAATTGAACAAGTTCTTCAGCGGTTAGGAAATCCCGAACGAAAATTCCCATCGATTCATATTGCCGGGACCAATGGCAAGGGATCTACGGCGGCGATGATCGCCTCTGTCTTACGGGAGGCCGGGCATCGCGTTGGGCTCTACACCTCGCCGCATTTGGTTGATTTTTGTGAAAGGATACAGGTCGGGGGATCTCTCATTTCTCCTGACAATCTCCTCCACTTCGCTCACATCATTCACGAAGTCGAAAACCCCTCTGACCCCCTCACTTTTTTTGAATTGGCCACCACGATCGCCTTTCTGTATTTCGCTGAACAAAAAGTCGACATTGCCGTTGTGGAGGTTGGAATGGGAGGTCGTCTCGATGCAACGAATCTGATCACGCCGCTTGTATCGGTGATCACCTCGATCGGCTTGGATCATACGCAATTTTTAGGGGACACAATTGAAAAGATCGCCTTCGAGAAGGCGGGGATTATTAAGCCGGGGGTGCCGGTCGTTGTTGGCGAATTGTCGGAAGAGGCGATGGGGGTGGTGGAAAGGATGGCCGCTGTGAGCGGCTCACTGGTGAAAAATCCCCTCTCTGATATAACCACTTTATCGAGTGACCCCCCTTTGACAAAGGGGGGTATCGGAACCAGTGGTGATCACGGTGAGGGGATTTTGAATTCTGCCCACCAACTCCAAAACGTCACTGTCGCGGTTGGTGCTGTAGAGGAACTCAAGAAACAAGGCTGGTCAATCTCCGATGAGGCGATTCAGACGGGTCTCTCGAAGGCCCAACTCCCCGGTCGTCTCGAGACGGTGCAGAAAGAACCCTGGATTATTCTGGATGGGGCGCACAACCCGCAGGCGATGGCTGCTGCGCGGCGTTTTTTGGAGACAAGGCTTGCGGGGCGCAGGTTAAAAGTCCTGTTTGGTGCGATGGCGGATAAGGATATTAAAGGGGTTCTCTTAGAGATTTCTAGGATCACCGATCGGTTTATCTTTACAGCGCCGGCTCTGAAAAGGGCCGCCGATCCCGAGTCATTGCTTCCCATCGGAAGAGCTTTTGGAATCAAATGTCATGCTGTCCGAGGAGTTAAAGAGGCCTGGAAATTCGTGAGGAACAACCTTCAAAAAAATGAGGTTCTTTTAGTCACTGGGTCGTTTTATCTGGTAGGGGAGGTGAAGAGATGTTTAAGCGAAGGGGATTAATCTTTTTTATCGTATTAATTCAGATGGGGGTTTTAGGGGCGAGCGAACCCTCCGTTCCCAAGGAGGAGCGCGAGCGAATCGATGGCAAACCGGTCATTGAACGAATGATCCAAAAAATCCGTGGGCATGCCAATATTGCCGAGTACGAGATGACGATCGCACGTCCTGCGTGGACGCGCACGATCCGGATCAAGGTTTGGGATGATCGCGCCCGTAGCCGTGCCTTTGTACGGATCCTCGAACCTCCGAAGGATGCCGGCATTTCATTTTTGCGTATCGATTACAATCTCTGGAACTATCTGCCGAAGGTCGAGAAGGTGATGAAGATCCCCCCTTCCATGATGCTTCAACCCTGGATGGGGAGCGATTTTTCGAATGACGATCTCGTGAAGGAATCGAGTTACATCGATGACTATGATCACAAGATCATCGGGCACGAGGTTCGTGCGGGGGAGAAGATTGTGCAGATTGAACTGATTCCGAAACCGTATGCCCCGGTTGTTTGGGGGAAGGTGATTTATTGGGTCAGGGGAAAAGACGATCTTCCGATCGAGCAAAATTTTATCGATGAGAGGGGACGATTGATCAAAAAATTGGTTTTTAAAGATTTCAAGGTGATGGATGGGGTTCTTCATCCGGTCGTTTGGGAAATGACAAACCAACAGAAGGAGGGGCAGAAGACGACCATTCGACTTCTGAAGATTGATTTTGATCCGGCCCCTCCAACGCCTGAGTCTGTGTTTACCGAGAGGAACTTGAGGTCCTAGAGCGCTTCCATTCCAAAAAATCGCTCAAGGCATACTGACCATCGGAATTGAAAAAGGGAAGGGCATTCAGGATCACAACGAGGTAGGAGAGTAGAGAGAAAATCAGATTTTTTTCGAGACCAAACGGCCAAACAAAAAGAGATGCAAGTCCGGCAAAAAAAAGATTTGTGTAGAGTCCTGCCAGATGAACGGCGATCCTGTGTGGTGGAGGGGTCGGCCACATGTCAGAGGTGTCGACAAAAACGATCGGACTAAACCAGTTCCAACCGATCCCGATACCGAGAATTTCACGCCCAAAAAATTTTGTTGTGATGGCATGGCCCAGATCGTGGCTAAGGGCAATGAACAGAAGTGAAAAAATAACAAAAGGGATGGAGACAGAAATCGTCAAGAGCGCAGGAATTCTGAAAATAAAGACGATCAATCCAGCGAGACTGACAAGTGCGATCAGGGACAGCGCCACTTTTGTGTAGAGAAGCCGAAGTCTCAGGACTCGATAGAGTCGTGTAAAGAACGGATCGACATGGCGGAGAACGGCACGCCATTCCATGATCCCTTTGATCTTTGCCACAACTTTTTCCCCGAACGAGAGGGAGGGGAGATATTTTCGGGCCTTTACGGTCTGACTTTTGGCAAACCCTGAGGAAACAAGTCCTCCAGCGACCTCAGCAATCGTGTGCGGTGCAAAGGAGCCGGATCTCTTCAGATACTCGATCGCCAGGTCTTTCAGGTTGTGATGGCCATCCAGTCTTTCCCAGACAAAACAGCCGACATCCGAAAGTTTATAATAAGTTCCTTGAGACAAGTTTTTCAGGGTCGTGATTTTTTCGCCGTCCTGGGAGGTATAGCTTTGCACGGTAATCTCTTCGCAGCGGATTGGCCGATCTCGAAGTCTCAGGAGTTCAAAGAGGGCAGGGGCAACCAGCCGATTCCAGGAGAGCGCTTCCAGAAAATCAGATCGACTCAAGGCCAAGAGTTGAGTCGGTTTTATGGCACGGACCGTTGCATTGCGGGGTGATTCTGTCAGCAGAGAGGTTTCACCAAAAAGGGCACCGGACTCCAGGACGGCGACTGCCCTTTCCTGGTGTCCATCGTTTTGAATGACTTCAACAGCCCCTTCCTGGACAAAAAAACAGCGGTCTCCAACCTCTCCCTGGCGAACGATCGCCTCTCCCTTTGGGACCGTTCTCCTTTGGAGCCGACGGGCAAGCTCTTTTAAATGTTCAGGATCGAGGGTTTGAAAGGGAGTCGCTCGTTGGAGAAACTCGAAAACAAATGCGGGCTCGTCACATCCCTTTTGAGATTTGTGACTTAAGCTCTTCATCGGACCTCTTCCAATCTATTTTCTTGAGGGCCGAAAGCTCCTCACTATTCAGCTTGATCCCCGTTAATCGAATCGCCTCTTCCGGATCTTTTCGAAAGTCCGCCCTGAATTTCTGGTCATTCATCCATTTATCGATCAGTTTGCCGATAGATTCGTAGCTCATGGTTTCCCCCTTTTTCTTTAAAGAAAGAGACAAGATTGATAAACGTGTCAATTTCCTTCTGATAGGTAGCTTCGAGACAAGCCAAATTCAAGCTCTTTCTCGCTCGTTCACAGTAGAGCTCGACAATAAAGGCGGTCATCCGGGCGATCCCTTTTGAATAAAGAAAAGATCGAATCTCTTCTTTTTTTGAAGGGTTCGATTGAACATCATCGAGAAGCTTGAGAAAAATTCTCCTCTCCATTTTTGAACATTTTTCAAGGCAGAGTGCGATCGGCAGCGTTCTCGTGCCGTTTCTCAAGTCCCGACTCACTGGCGCCTGGAACAGGTCATGGAAGTCGGTAGCGAGCTGTATGGCACATCCCAAATTGCGTCCCATTTCTTCGTAAGCGACACGCTGATTCTCCGTTGCTTTGGCAAGCAGTACCGCAATAGAGGCGAGGGTCGCGATTCCACTGCTCTTCTTTTTGACTGAATCTTCAACCTTCTGTGGGTCGATTTCTGTTTTTCCTGTCATGGCAAGCTCCATCTGTTGCCCGGCAGCGGTCTCCAAGAGTCCGTTGGCAAATCTCTTCTGTATTTCGACGCGAACTGCTTCAGGTGCGTTAAGCTCGGCAATCAAAATCGAGGGGAGCGCTGATAATAAGAGAGAAGAACCAAGTTGAAGTTCTGAGAGGGTGTGGTCTGGCCAGTGGTCTCTTGCATCGCCGTCGGCAATATCATCGATGATGTCGAAACCGAGGAACAGAAAGGATCCCAAGGCGGTGAGGGGAACGGCAAGTTCTGTTTCTCCTCCGCACCCCTTAAGAATAAGAGAAGGGATTTCGAGATAAGGGGATTTTTCTCCTCTCGGGAAGTGATCGATCAGGGAGGCGAGAAGATCACGCTGGAGACCGGAAAAAACATTCTGTTCAATATGCCCCTTGGCCCAATCTAAAGCTTGGTCATTCGGGGTCGAGGATTCCAGAGCCGCCAAGGCTTCTCGTGACATAATGTGGGGGGTATGCTACCAAAACAAAAAAATTACAAAAGGGAATTTTCGATGAAAAACCAGATTGAACTTGAGGGTGTTGAGAAGGTTTATAACACCAATGGTTTGCCGGTAAAGGCACTAACCAATGTTTCTTTGAGTTTCTCTTCTGGCGAGTTTTCTGTTCTGGCCGGCCCTTCGGGATCAGGCAAATCGACGCTGCTCCATTTGATCGGGGCGCTCGACAGGCCGTCAGCCGGGACGGTGCGCGTGGGAGGGAACGATCTCTCCATGATGTCTGCCAAGGAACTCGCCGGTTTTCGGCTTCGGAAGATCGGTTTTGTTTTTCAGGCGTATAATCTGATTCCGGTGCTGACCGGGTTTGAAAATGTGGAATTTACGTTGCTGCTTCAGGGGGTGAAGGAGAAGGAGAGAACCGATCGTGCCCTCAATCTTCTGGAGAAGGTTGGTCTCCTGGACCAGAAGGATAAGAGACCGACAGAGATGAGTGGGGGACAGCAGCAGAGGGTTGCTGTCGCACGGGCATTGGCCTCGCAGCCGGAAATCGTGCTCGCCGACGAACCGACCGCCAATCTTGATTCCAAGACAGGGGCTCAACTGATCGACCTCTTCCTAAAACTGAACGAAGAATTCAAGGTCACGTTTCTCTTCGCCTCGCATGACCCGATGGTGATTGAGCGTGCGCGGCGTGTCGTGCGATTAAAGGATGGATGTGTCGAGTCGTAGGGACTTGCTGATAGAGAGCGAGTATTGGCTGGAACGGACTTGTTCCGACCAGCCAAACGGAGCGAGCGATCTAATCCCGGCATATCAGATGGGGGTTTCAGGGGGAGAGTGGTATCTCCCCCTGACCAGAGTCGTCTCATGAAGCTTCTTCTTAAATTGGCGTTCCGCAATATCCTCCGTCACAAGAAGCGCTCTTTCATTACGATAGCAGCGATCGCTGTGGGCTTGGGGGCCCTGATTTTTATGCGCAGTTTCATGCATGGGGCCCATCTCCAGATGGTTCAGAATGTGACGCGAACGCTCACGAGCGATGCCCAGATTGTTCCCGAGGCGTTGGAGAATTTTTACAATACAAACGGTGCGATTGAGGATCCGGAACCGATCCGCCAGATCTTGCGATCCGATCCGCGCGTTGTTGCCTTTTCCGAGAGAATTATCGGAGGAGGAATGGTCGCCTCGGAGAAGAAATCGATGGCGACCTTCATCATCGGTTTTGATCCGGAGCAGGAGGAAAAAATTGATACCCGCCGTGAAGTTATTCTCGGTCGCGCTTTGACGGGAGCCGATGAACAGGGTGTTATCCTGGGTGAAAAGATGCGCCAGACTTTGGAGGCCGAGATTGGAGAGCCGATCATCCTGACCGCTCAGGATTTTTATGGTTCCCTGACGGGAGAGGTGTTTACCCTTATCGGGACGTTTCAAACCGGGAATGATCAGCTCGACAACAGCATGGGAATCCTGCTGAAGACGACCGCCCAGAGGCTGTTGTCTTTTGAGCATCGTGTTTCCAAGTTTGCCTTGAAGATTGATCCTCGTTATTCCACCGAGGATGTTGTTCAGGATTTACGAGAAAAGATCGGAAATTCCGGTCTCAAGGTAGTGACCTGGAAAAGCCTGATCCCGATGATCGCCCAGATGATTCAATTTCAGAACGGGATGAGTTTTATCATTATGGCGATTGTCCTTTCAGTCGTTGCAGTCGGGATTCTGAATACCTTGATGATGTCGATTGTGGAGAGGATCCGGGAATTCGGACTCATGATGGCGTTAGGGACAAAACCGTCACAGATCATTCAAATGATTGTCTTCGAGTCTTTTTTGCTGAGTATTTTGGGTGCCCTCGGTGGGCTCCTTCTGGGTTTTGGCCTCGCCTTCTACTTCGGTCATGTCGGGATTAATCTGACGCGGTTTGTTTCTGCCTTATCCAACCTGATGATCGGTTCGCATGTCTTCCCAAGTTTTGATCTTTATTATTCCATGATTTTTTTGGTGGTTGTGCTCGTAAGCAATCTCGTTGTCTCTTTTTATCCCGCATGGAAGGCGGGGAGGCTGGCGCCTCTGGAATCGATGAGGCAAATATGAAGGCGATTGTTGCCATTGCCTATAGAAATCTTCTGCGGAATAAAAAGAGGTCATTCATCATTATTCTTGCGATCACGATCGGTCTTGGGGCGATCGTTTTCCTGCGAGGTTTTGCGTCGGGGGCGCAGCGCCAGATGGTGGATAACATTGTCTCGGTGATTACGAGCGAGATCTCGATCGTTCATAAATCGATGGAGAATATTTATAATACGAACGGAACTATTGAAGATCCTGAAACGGTCCGCCGTCTCCTTCGTGGGGATCCACGAGTTGCCGGTTTTGCCGAAGAGGTCTTTGGCTCCGGTATCGTTTCGTCCCCTCAAGCCTCGATCATGACCTTTGTCTCCGGAATTGACCCCCAGCAGGAGATCGCGATCGGGAGCCGTTTTCCGATCGTTTCAGGGCGACTTTATGCCCCGGACGATGATCATAGTGTTATCGTGGGTGAAAAGATGCGGAAGATCCTCGGGATTGAGTTGGGTGAAAAAGTTGTTGTGACAGTTCAGGATCAGAGTGGGGGTCTGACAGGGGAGTCTTTTACGCTAATAGGAACCCTGGAGATCGGTAATGATCAGCTCGACAGCGGAACGGTCGTTGTCTCTTTAGGGGCAGGAAAGAGGCTCCTGGGAATGGGGGATCGGCTCTCGAAATTTGCGGTGAAGACCACACATCGGGATCACATCCCTGGAGTCGTGAAAGATTTAAGGGGAAAACTTTCTGGTACTGATCTGATGGTGATGACATGGGATGAACTGATTCCGATGATGGCTCAGATGATGCGGTTTCAGGATGGGATGATTTTTGTCGTCCTCCTGATTGTCCTGTCGGTGGTGACCGCCGGGATCCTGAATACCCTCCTGATGTCGATTGTCGAGAGGACGAGGGAATTCGGTCTCATGCTCGCATTGGGCACGAAGCCGCTTCAAGTCATTTCGCTTCTGGTGTTTGAAACGATTCTTTTAAGTCTTGCTGGAATATCGGGAGGGATTTCGTTGGGAATTCTCGCGATCCTCTATTTTGGGCATGTTGGTATCGATCTCTCGCGGTTTGTCTCGACCTTCTCGAATCTCCTCGTCGGGTCGCATGTTTTTCCTCGCGTTGATTGGACTTACATCGGGCTTTTTTTGATGGTGGTGTTGGTTTCGAATATTCTGATTGCCTTTTATCCGGCTTGGCGGGCATCTCGGCTACAGCCGGTCGAGGCGATGCGACAAGTAGGGTAACTTGAGGGGAGCTATGAAATACAGAAGAATTCTACTTGCCCTGTTTTTTTTCGTTCCATCTACGAGCCAAGGCTTTTCACTTTATGAAAAAAACAATGTTTCACTTAAACTCAGCGGCTATTTCAAAAATCTCGTTTTCAACTCCAAGCGGATGGTGACAAATAATGCCTATATCGCCGATCTGAATCGACTTCGCCTCGAAGGGGAGGCGACCTTTTTCGAAAAACTCTCTGCAAAGGTCGCTTGGGACAATGAACTGATCCTGGGTGACTATGTTCAAACGGAGGAGTTCAATTCCCGTCAGACTGTTCGAAATAGCCCCTACCTCGATATGGACTATGAGATTTCGAGGCGGGAAAATTTCTTTTATGGGCAGGCATTTTATCGCGCCCATCTTAAATATGATGCCGGCCCATTCGTTCTGACCGTCGGTCGGCAAAAGATTGACTGGGGGAGCGCGAGGCTCTTGTCTCCGGCCGATCTCTTCACCCCGATTTCAATTTTTGATGTCGAGAAGGAGGAAAAGACCGGCAGCGATGCGGTGAATCTCGTCGTGCCGCTGGGAGAGAAGAATCGGGCAAACCTGATCTACACAGCCGATCGTGATCTTGATCGCTCTCGGACCGGTCTTCGATGGACATCGACGGTCGAACATTTCGATATCTCCCTTTATGGTGGACGATTCCAGAGGGACGGAATTTTTGGCATCGATTACTCGGGGGATGTGGGGCAGTCCGGGTTAAGAGGGGAGCTCAACTACAACTTTGCGAATCAGGCCGATAATTTTTTGCAGGCGTCGCTGGGGCTCGATCATGGGTTTGAAAATTCGCTTTATCTGCTGGGGGAATATTTCTTTAATGGACAAGCGTTGAATCAAAGAAACCCGAATCTGTTCCTGACAACGCGTTCCGCACAGCCGATCAAGACGCAGTACCAACATTTCTTTAATACCCAGGCAAAGTATGACCTGACGCCACTGTGGATTGTCCAGCTCATGAATATCTGGGATCTCAGTGGGAGTTCTCTTTTTATCAATCCCGAGACGGTCTATGAGCTTTTCTCATGGCTTAATCTGACCGGCGGTGCGCTCTTGCCTGTCGGACGCACCGCTGGGGAGTTCGGAGCTATTCCTAATTTTTATTATCTACAGGCGCAATTATTTTTCTGAGTAGGGGCGTATGGTCAGCGTACCTTTCTGAGGAATTCTATCCTTGAGTTTTTTGATCTCGTCGAAGAGTCTCTCGCATCCGACCATTCCTCCTGTCTGGAGGATAAGGACAAACAGAAGAAAACCGGCAATTTTTTTTATCATAGAATCTCCTTTCCTTATTGCTTTTCATGGAAGGGTCAAAAATGGCAAGATTTTTTTGCTATCTATCGCGAGGAAAAATCGTTGTAAGAAGGGGTCGGTCGACTCAGGAAATAGGCGCAGATGGAAAATCCGACGAGGAGTGTGGCACAAATTCCACCGACAGCCAGCTTGGCATGGAAGAGTGACCGTCCCAGGGTTTCTCTTTCAGTAGCTATCGCGACGTGGATTCCTTCAAGTAATTGATTAACCCTTCGGTTCTCCACTGCCTCAGCTCCCCTCAAGAGCGATCGGGCCTCTTTCAAGATTTCGTCAGTTGGTGCCTGCCCAAGCGACGCCTCGATAAGATCTGCCGAACGGCCGAAGGACCAGAGATTCCCCCCTTGCTGGAGAATAAAGTCATCAAGCTCGTAAAACAGTCTCTTAACCCCGTCTGGGAGGTAGGCAGAAACCTCAGCTCTAGCCAGGTGTTTGGTGACCAGCCCCCCTTTTGCCCTAAAGTCTTCAAGGATTCTACTCAGGGTGACGTTGTTGATCCCAGCACCGATTACCCTCATCTTCCTTGCGAAGGGACCGATGTTCTCCTGAAGCACGGCGACATCCTCAGTAGCACGCTCCAATGCGCTGAGGGTAAATGGCTCTGTCAAGAAGACCGAGAAAATAGACACGTTATGTATTCGTGAGTTCGGCAGAATAAGTTTCGCGAAAAATTTCAGCTCCATTAAAAATTGGTTGGGCAGGGAAAAGAGCTGAGCGAAGAAGAGCCTGTTAGCTAAAAAAAATTAAGAAATAAAGCGCGTGTGTCCTCGCTCTTCAAGCGCGTCGTTTAGTTTGAGTGCTAATCGACCAATTCGGTCGCGATAGCGTTGCTGCTCTTCACGACGTAGATCGAGAAAATGGGAGTAAATAGGTCGCATAGAAGGGAGACGACGAGGCAAAGTTCGAGGATTCTCTAACTCGAATAGCCTTTGCGCTGCTTTTTCCCCATTTACAAAAATTGAGCCCCTATACCCCTGGAGTTCAGCTGAATGACGAACAAGCCCTCGAAAAAAAACAGTCTCCACGCTTTCATCGACAAATTGGGAGTCAAGAATAGCCGACAGGTCGCTTGCTCGTCTTGCAACAATGATTGCTTCTGCCCGTCTTACGCCATTGGCAACCGAAGCGGGTTGGCTAACAGGTCCCACTATTTGCTCCAACAATGAACCAGGAGGTAGTTTTCCAAGATATCCTGATCTGCTTAATTGTCCGGCAAAATCCCTTGCAGATCTGATAGAACCAGTCCTGGCGCCGGCAATCAATCCGTTCAAGCGGACCGCTGCACTTCCAGTAACAGCGTTGCCTCTCAGAAGACATTCTGCACCTCTAACAAGATAGCTAAAAGCCAAATTCATTCCCATTACTCCTTCACTTGTATTTCTACTTCATGAAAACAACAAATCCTCTTTTAGAACTGACGTTCTAACCTGATTATCGGAGCTGTATTGGAAAAGTTGTCAGAGAAATGCATACAAATATAGCCATTATTTGTATTAGTTCAACTTAACTTTCTCAAGAGGGCCAGATTTTCAATGTCCTCTTTGAGATTCGGCCCTTTCGGGGTCTCCAGTGACATCGGGTGATTCTTGAACCGTGGGTCGTTCATCAGGCAACGAAAGGCGGTCAGTCCTATCTCTCCTTTTCCAATATGCTCATGCCGATCGACACGGGAGCCGAGACCTTTTTTCGAATCATTTAAATGAAAGCATTTGAGCCAACTGATCCCGACAATCTTGTCAAACTGATCGAAGACCTTTTTATACCCCTCTTCGGTCCTTAAGTCATAACCGGCGGCAAACGCATGTTGGGTGTCGAGGCAGATGCCGACCCGTTTTTTATCTTCGGTCAACTCGATCAGTCGCGCGAGATGCTCGAATCGATAGCCGACGTTCGTTCCTTGTCCCGCCGCATTTTCAAAACAGGTGAGCAGTTTATACCCCTTTGTTTTTTGGTGCATCGTGTTGACCGCATCGGCGATCCTCTTGAGACAATCATCCTCCGTCTTCTCAAGACTGACCTTATGTTCTTTGGTGGTGTGGGATCCGGGATGAAAGACGAGCGCCATCAGTCCGAGCGCCTCCGCCCTTTCATGCTCATGCAGGAAGGCTTCAAAAGATTTCTTGTTCAGCGCCTTGTCGGGGGAACCAAGGTTAATGAGATAGGAGTCATGCGCAAACGCCGTTCGGATCTTGTAACGGTCCATATTTTTGCGAAACGCCTCACACTCCTTGTCGGTCAGAGGTTTTGCGGCCCATTGATTCGATGATTTTGTAAAGAGCTGGATGATCTCGCAGCCGATCGCCCCCCCCCGCTCCGGGGCGAGCTCGATCCCTCCGGCGATACTCATGTGGGCTCCAAGAAGGGGGCTCATGTCGTTTCGCTATAACTTATTTCATCATGAAGGGAAGGGGATAAATTACGGACCCCTCTGCAGAAGCTGTCGCAGGTTTTGCATATCTCTGACGAAACGAGTAGCCACGGATCTGATGGCGACTCGTTTGCCATCGGTGTCCGTTGTCTCGAGCCTGTTTTTATCGGCCTCGAATCTCTCTTGAACAGGGGCGGACAAGGTTCCCAAAAATGGTTTGGCCATTTCCAGAAAGGCGAGACCGAAGAGCGGCTTTTGTGTGATCATTGATTCAAGGAATGTTTTTTTCTCCTCCTCGGGAAGGCTCCCAAAGAGCCAGGCAAAGGCAAAGAGGCCAGTTGAGACCTCGAATCCGACTTGTTGGGGGTCCAGGGAGTCGAGATTCTCTCCCGAATCATCCAGGATTTTAGTGACGCCGGCACGGGCCTCCGAAGTATAAATACCCGCATAAAGAACGCCCCTCATGATATTTACCCGGAACGTCGCTGAATCGGGCCACTGATCACGGTTTTTAATTGCTGCAGTGAGAAGATTGTATTCATGGGGTTTGCCACTAAAGTCATAATTTGAAAGGATAGCGATCGTCTCTGTGGGCGAGCAACCACCCCCTTCAAGCCCCTGACTGACAAAATAGGCGATGTATCGACGACTGCCAATCATCATGGCGACTTCACCCATGTCATATGTTGTGAAGCATTCCTTTCTCTGGCCCCAATGTCTTGCGGCAGAGATAAAGAGGGATTTGTCCTTTTCACTATCCTTATAGAAATTAGAGATCGCCATGGCGCTGTCAAAAAAAGCATGTGCGGAGAGGGGGATCCTGTCGTAGAGGATCGCATATTGGTAGATCTCTTCGTGGTTATGCAAGAGAACTGCCTGAAGAGATTCTTTTTCGCCATTTTGCGGTCTTGCAAGTCTCGCTAAAAAGAGTGGAATGCCGGCCTCCGGGACCTCACGGATCAGTCGATTCCAATTCTGGAGACCTTCCTCGCTTGTCAGGCAATCAGGCCTATTCCCAGATTGACAGGCTGTCTGGGAGAGCTCATGCATCGTTGCAGCAACGAGGGCTTTTTGCGGTTCGGAGAGACGTGGTGCAACTTCTTGGAGAATCGTCTCCTGATTAATGAGATCTTTTCCTTTTGGAGGCGGGGTTGGCCTTTTTTCGTCAGATTTTTGTGCCCATTGATTGAGGGCACAACCGGTCGATGCCAACAGGAGCGGTAATGCTGCACGAATCCAGTTTATATTCATATTAAGGTTATCGATGAGAATGAAGAAAGGTTGCGGCTTAACTCATTGTTTTCTTGGAGGATACATAAGCGGTTCAAGTGGTTCCAGAGCCCTCTGGACCGCATCATCCAGTTCCCGAATCATCTCGGCATGCTTGGTGCGTGAGCCTTTTGGTTCTGTGGTGCGGTCATGTTCGAGGAGCCTCTCGCGCACCTGTTCGAGTGCCTTACGATCCGCATCAGGGAGATTTTCGATCGTTCGCCTTGCCGATTCATACAGTGCCAGTGCGAAGTTTGGTTTCGCCTCGAGACTTTTTTCGATGAACGCCCGCTTCTCTTCCAGAGGGACCAAGTTGAGGAGCCAAACAAAGGCATGGGCCGAGGCATAAAATCCAATCGGGATCGCAGACCTTTCGGCGACGACCTGATCGGGTATTGATTCAAACAGGTAACGAACAGTCTCCTCGACCTCCCGTGTGTGGTCTTTTGAGAGTTTTACCGCCTTCATGAATTTAGTGGCAAACTCCGGCGTGTTGGGCCACCGGTCCCTGCTTTTTGCAATTTCATTGACCAAGTGACCATCGATCCGACTCCGGCGAAAGGTGTAGTCCGTCAGTATCGATTCAATATTCTCGCTGGAACAGCCGCCCCCTTGGAGTCCTGCAATCAGAAAAACAGGGAGAAAAGGGAGAAGAGATCTTGTTTGGAGAACGGGATGATCGTCCATGCGGAAACATTGATGTTGATGTCGGTAATGTCTTGCCGACGATTCGAGGAGATCATTTCGTTGCTGAGGTGAGTAAAGATGCATGATGCGGAGCGAAAGATTGAGCAGAAAGTCTGGCGGAAAGGGGATCTTGTCGGCCAGCATGATGTAGGTGAGGAGAGACTGACGATTTTCTTCGATCACCTGCCTCAAGGCAGGAGGGAGCGTGTCATAAGGGGGAGAATTGTCCATCACGGCATAATTCATGATCAGATCGCCATAGATAATCGCCTCTTTGACCGATGGGGACATCCGCTCGAGGAGTTGAGGATCGTTTGTGACAAAATATTCGGAGAGGAAAACCCTCGATCTCTCAATTTCTTTACGGACCTCCGGCGGCACAATTTCGAGCGCTTCCGCTTCAGCCGTGGTCATGTAATCAATCATCGCCTTTCGTGTCAGTAGAATGAGTCGGAGCCGGGGCTTCACGTTTTGGAGATGATCAGGGTCCTGTGTGATACTGAACAAAACGAGGTCTCCCTGATGTTCATCAATCAATGTCATCAGATCGCCTGGGAGTGTTGGGCGGGGGAATTTTTGAACTTCAGAGAGGAGGAGATTGAGTCCCGCCGTCGTATCGGTCTGGAGGAGCTGTTTTAAGTGGTTAATTGTTTCTTTCGGGTCAGGTGTTCTTGGTGGATTAGGAGGAACAGGCTTTTGATCTCTCGTTCGCGAGAAGGTGTGTGCAGCACAACCGACGAGTGCCAAAAAAGGAACGGTTCGGAGCCAGACCCCCATTCTTGCCCCCTTCTATCGGGGGCGTCGACCTGCTTGATAAAAGGTTGCTCCAAAATTTCACCTTTTCTCAATACGATAAAAATTATCATATTGATAATTGGTTCAACGAACAGGATTTATTAATGCAAAGTATTTCAAATAGTTATACGAATATGTTAATGTGAGCCTGGCATCGCTATTGCACAAATAAAAGAAGGCACTGATGTTGAGACGACTTCCAATCCTTCTGTTGGTCCTCTTCTCTGGTTTCTTGATCCCGGAGCGTGATGCCTCTGCCCCACCACCTGTCATTTCAAACCCGTCACGAGGGATGCAGCAGAGAATGCGGGAGACAACCGTCGATTCGCCAAGCCCGGCATCGACGAGATACAACCAGCGTCCGGGTCTTCAATTTGAGATCAAGCCGATCGGTCCCCCGAACGGACCGGCGTTGAACTATGGGATCGGTAACGGTACGTCAGACGCCTATTTTTGTAGCGGGACTGATGAGGCGATTGCGTACAAACAATTGACCGGACTTCCTCTGGGTGATGCAAACCCGAATAATCGCAATGGTTCGAACGAGGGGACCTATCAATTTTACCTGATCAACGATCGCTGTCAGTCGGAGGGGGTCTGTGGTGAAATCCTCGCGAGCGATACCTGTTATGTTGTTGGTGTTCCGACGCATGCGACGAACTGCCATCAGTGGGGGGCGAAGAAGGTATGGGATGACACCATTTACCAGGAGAACCCGGTCGTCTCTACCTCAGATCCGACTCCTCCGAGAGAATCGGGGCATGAGGGGTGGCAAGGAAGAAACTTTATCGATGATAACCATGGCTTTCTCTTCAGTCGTTATCTGATGCAGCCGATCACTTGCTCCTCATGGCTACATGACTATGACAGCCCTAGTGCCTCTGCATCTCCAGGCATAGGTTTCGGCATGAGGGTTGAGTCTGCCGATAGAAACCATGAATATGGGGCCCGCAATCCGGGCCATCCCTCCCTCGATATTCCCCACAGCAAACAGCACCTCAAATGGGGTTTTACCTGTGGCGTGATTGCGGGGCAAAACGGCTACAAGAGCCCCCTCTTTCATCAAGGACTCCCTTCCGCACCAACTCCCTACACGATGGAGGATGAGCGTAAGGATCACTACAAGACCTTGCTCGCCCTCGCGCGAAATGGATTAGCCGAAAAGATTGCGAGTGGCGCCTTGGGTGATCTTCATAACGCCTCACTGGATACAAACCAAAAGGAGACAAGGGAGATCGTCGTGACGATCTGGAATATCCTGGGAACGATGCTCGATCGGATCCCGGGGGATTGCGCAGCGGGTCAGGGGTGCAGCCAGCTCCGCTTTTGGGCGGAGGCGTTTCAAGGGAATGTTGTTCAGATGAAATGTTGTCAGACGGCCGAGGGGTCTCTCATTGAATTTCAGCCGGAAGAGGAGAGGATCTGTCTCAGTCATGAGATTTGTGGAGACTGTCAGAGCAAGAGGGCAATGGGCTCCCATCCTTTCTATAACATTGGGCCCAAGGAAACGGGCGATGCGTGTCGTCCTTCTTATGGGATCATGGGCGCCTCAACAGACGGTGGTCTCTTCGAATCCCTTTATGGCACTGACCGCGGTTATGAGATCATAGTTGAAGAGAGTACTGAGGTCGTCGAACCGACGTCCGGTTCATCGGGCGGCGGCAAATCAGGTTATCTGATTGAACGTCCAAGGGATTTCCCGATCATTGAGGAGCATTTGAGGTCTCGGACCGGGGGTAGGGTCCCCTCCAATGGATACAGCCCGGTCATCGTTTCACTGCTCGCGCATCAGCTCGTGCATGCCTATTATCTGGAGAAATTCGACAGAAACAGACTGCATGACTGGCCGCTATCACCGGAGTCTATCGATGAAGAGGAGATCGCTGTGATCACGCAGGCACTTGTTTATGACCAACTTTGCGAACTTGGTTATTGCCCCAATGAATTCGCGATGCAGAAGAAGGAGTTTATCCGTTCGGTCACAGAGACAGGTGGTGAGGTGACGGCAATGACGGCCGGGATGAGGTTTTCGTATCCCAATGTTTGTCGTGGTTATAACGAGACCTATCTCGGCTCATTTTGTGCGAATATGTTCAATATCTCACGCACGCTCTCTGTGGAGCAAAATCCGACCTATGCGAGAATGCTCGCCGGATGGCATGCGTTGGGGCCGACACTGGGTCATCCAAGACTGATGACACTGAATGGTGTCGAGAGGGAGTTTGCGCTCCCGCTTGCTGGTTCTGGTGGAGGCTTTGTGACGCCACAGGAGTCCTCCCGAGATAGCCGGTCTCTCGACACAACGCCGTCTGACCTCATGCAGAGGATGCGAGAGATAGAGCCCGTACCACCGGCGATGACCCCCGGCCGTTCTGCACCGATTGTTAATCCGGCAGTCCCGCAGAGAATGCCGCAAGATCCAGCGGGGCGAGGAGGGATGAGGAGATAAGATGAGGAAGGCTTCTCTCATTTTTGTTCTGTTGATGCTGGGTCTTTCAGCTCCTGCCTATTCACTCCCGTCGATGGGCGATATGCGCGATGCGGTGAGCCGGGTTGCTGAAGGCCTCGGGTTGGTCTCAGAATCCAATGAACGCTGCCACACCGAAGAGGTACGATCACGGAACATAAGCGATCCGGTCCTGAGTGGGGAGTGTCACCGTGTCATCTGCGGGCCGAACTTTTGGGGAAAGTCGGCACTCGATCTCTGTTGTGAAGAGGAGCCTGTTGTCGATGGGGAAATAACCTACAAGCGCTGTCATATGAGGCATCCGAAGGAGGTTTATTCACCTGAGGTATGGAACGAGGTAAAGATACAGACCGGTGGTCCGACGGGGGGGTGTGGAAATTGGAGACAGATGTTTGATGAAGAGGGGGATGGGACGTACGGTCAATTGGATCTGCCCGATCCGATCGAGTTTCTGATCCCATCCGCATTCGCTGTTACGGATGATTCACCGACGGCAGACCAGTGGGATGAGGCACGACGATCCGATTTTAGTGCCTATTTCCAGGAGCTCGCGAATCGGATCAGTGAGGCGATCGAGGTGGGGGATGTACGGCAGGTGGGGGAGCCAGGTTCTGAATTTCGGATGTACGTGGAAGACACACTCGATGCCGTTTCTTTTTTCGCCTTTATCGTCGATCCGACCGAGACGACCACTTGCCCCGGTGGTTGGGGTCCGCTTTGCGATCTCCTCTCTCCCCCGACGGTCAATCCTGGAAATCACTTCTTTCCAAGGTGGTCTGTTCCATCCTGTCGTGGTCTTCCCGCAGGTGTTCTTTGCACTGGCGCTCAGGTTAATTCACTTAATATGATCGAATTCAATCAGGATTTAAGGATCACAGACCGTGAGACACTCTCACGAGGTTTCGTGATGATTGATGGTGCTCATGAGATGGGACATATCCTCTATCATTGGGTTAATGGGATGTACAACAATCCTGTTTTTTTCGATGCCATTCCTATTAGATACAATAGGCTTTCAAGATATCCGGTGATCAACTATGAAAACGAGGCAACAGCACAATTGATTGGGGCCATTGCTCAACACTTCTTAACCGATCGTCAACAATCCGATTTGCTTCTATTCATAGAAAGGAGTGGCCAATTTGGAAGAACTCATAGTCGAGGCGAATTAATTTTTCAATATCTCCAAAATGGAAGCGCCTCGCTGGCGCGCTTAAGTATGTATGAGAATTATCTCTTTCAGTTCTTTTTTGATAGTCTTTCAATTGTCCAACAGGAGGAGTTTTATGCTGAATGCCCTGTCTGTAGTTCTAGCCCAACTGGTGATACCTGTGTGGATTGCGTAGCACAAACGTTTACACAGTCACTGAGCAGGCTTGGTATCACACTCCAGACCCTCGAAGATGATCTCTATATGATGGGAGGTCCTTTTGGATTATCTGGGGTGTCCCCCTATGCGGCGGGCGACAATGGGCTAAGCGCGAGGGCTGCGACGGTCCACCCCCACGTCGCGCATAACTTCGCGGTGAGTCCCGATACCGGTGGCCCGGTCGGGACGACCGGTGACGCGGCAGAGGCGCCTCCGGAGGATTATAATTGGGACGATCCCGACAATATCGGGGGCGAGGCAAACTCCGACGCCTGGTCCGGTGATGAGGAACAACTACGTGCCTGTATCACCGATTTTTATTACAATCAGATCCATACAGGAACGGCCGGTGAGACGGTGATCCCTGCCGAATGCTACCAATACTGCTGGAACCGTAGCTTCGAGCTCTGCGAGCCACTTCGGGTCAATGATCTGGACAACAACTGCTCCCTCTCAAACCTCGATCTGAATTGTGAGGCGGCGTTAAGAGAGAGACGATTGACCGAATGTGCCACAAACCCAGGTGCCAGTTTTTGTGATGGTCTTTGTCAGGAGGAATCGGCGTCTGGGGCAGGGGTGATTCCAGAATTTTGTCGACCGATCTGTGAGTCTACGGGCGGTCAGGGTTATTGTGCCGCTTATTGCAACGATTTCCCTTCGATGTCGATCTGCAACACACGCTGCCGGGGGGATAGGGGTCGGGAGTATTGTGGGGGAACGTGCGAGACCTACTATCCTTCGGAGAGTTACTGTACCGACTTATGTTTTGATCGCCCTGGTCATTCATACTGCGGTGAAATTTGTGTGCGGGATCATGGCGAACAGGGTTTCTGTACTGAGCGTTGTACAAGCTCTGACGTTGATGCCGTTTACTGCTCTGAATCCTGTCAACGATGGCGTGATAGAGGCTCTGTCTTGCCTGACTGGTGTCATGACCTGTGTGAGAGGAGGGGAGGATGTGGTTGGGAACGGTCGGAGAGGCCGGAACCGGAAGAGGAGGAAGTTGAAACCGCATCAGGGGGTGGGGGCGGAAGCGCTGGATGTCCGGGTGGAGAAACTCCTTACGACGAATTGCTTCTGGGGTACGAGTGGGACGGATGCTATCCCTTTGTAGGTCCGGCTGAATGTTGTGGGTCGGTATCCAATTCCAATTGCAATCCTGTTGGACTCAATCGGGCATGTGAGGACGGTGGATTCCGTGGATACTGTGGGTGGCCTATGGATGGTTCAGAAGTTTGGGATTGTTGCCGATTACCCGACTTGGAGATCCCCGGCTATTTTCAGATACAATACCTGGGTTCCGATAGGTTCGCCTATCAGGAATGGTTGGTTCCGGCGGTTTGTAGTTTTGGGTGTATTTCCTTTTATGGTCAGGGAAATGAAGGGTTCGACAATTATATAGACGATAATTGCACCGGACGTTAGGGGGAAAAATGAGGGGGATTTTCATAACTATTTTTTTATTTGCATCCATTCTTGGACACTTGAGACTCTCTGCAAAGGAAGAGGGTGGAGCCGCACGTTGCAGACAGTATTTTGGCTCGGGGGCGAGATATGATGCAAATCTGAGTCGTGAGACGATGGAAGGGTTTCATTTAATCGGGAAGCGAGAATCTTTTTCTTCTAAAAAATCCTCACTGTCTGAGGCAAGTGTTTGTACGACAACTTCCAGTTTTGAAACGGTCAAACGGCTTTTGATGAGCAAGGGAGTTCATTTTATGGCAACGGAGAAAAAGGATGTCAAAGGTCCGACTCCATCTCAGTATCAAACGGTTTCAGGGAAGACCGAAAACGGGCTATCTGTAATTTTGCGCACGCATTATTATGACCGCGTACCCAAAAATTGGCGGGGTAAAACAACGGTTACTTTCATCAAACCCTAATGACAGGTCCCGTTAAACCGACAGAAAAGGGGGTGGTATTTCGGCCTCTCCCGGACCAGGATGTCGAGGAACTGCTCAGGGGATTTCAGGTTTGGATCCGTCGTCGGGTACATGAAGACACGTGAGATCGCAGAGAGAACAAGACTGTGGATCGGGTCTCGGTAGGGATCTTCGGGTGGTTCCTGACCTTCCGGGATCAGATTCAGGATCGCGCCGCGCATCTCATTATTCAACGCTGGATCATGTGTAAAGGTTGATTCGAGTCGCAGGAATTTTTCGGCAAACTGCGGTGAATCGCTCCAGTGATTGGCGACAACCTCCTTGAACGTCTCTTTTGCCTCACTTCCGCCGATATGGTGCAGGTCGTCCATGACCTGCAGGATTTGAGTTTCTGTCCAGCAGTTAGGGAGTGAACTTTTTATGATCTCGACATATTTTTTGCCGATATCTCTCCCATATCGAGTGTAAGCGGTATGACGTTCGTCTTTTATGGTGAAATGAAACTCACTCAGATTGAAACAAATCCCGGTGCCGAGGAGGGGGGTTACCTCTGCGAGTAGTCTTTCGCCAAGGGGATGCGTTTCGTCATAGTCGACAAGCAGTTGAAGATGGTCCGTAGGGGTCAGGCCTCTAATGTCCCTCCCCCTGCTGCGAACAAATTCTGCAAAATCGTCTTCGAATCGGTCGGTCATTTTAAGCTGGGTCGGTTCGCCGGTTGGTCGACTCGTTTGGGTAAATTGATCTCTCAGCCTAGATGCCTGGTCATCGGTGAGGGGGGTTGGGCCAGTTCCTGATCGGTCGCCTTGAAGATGGTCCAGGAAATAACGCCGGAAGGCGGCAACGGCAGCGACGACAAAGAGAGCGGCAAGAGATGTTGATGGGCTATTGCTCACGTGATTGTTATCGGTTCAAAACAGACCGGAGTTGTTTCCTAATTGACAGCCAGTTTAATTTCAAACAATATCGCTATGTTATGCCATTTCCCCTCATGCGTCCGCGACGGCTTCGATCAACCCCTGTATTGCGTCGTATGGTTCGTGAAACGAGACTTTCGGTCGATCAACTGATCCAGCCATTTTTTGTGGTCCATGGGAAAAATCAGAGGAAACCGATCCGATCGATGCCAGGAATTTTTCAGCTCTCGATCGATCAATTGGTCAAAGAGGCGAGGGAGGTCTACAAATTAGGAATACCGGCGGTGATTCTTTTCGGAATCCCGAAGAAGAAAGACGAAGAGGCCTCAGAGGCGTACGATCCGGACGGGGTTGTGCAGAGGGCTGTGAAGGCATTGAAAGCAAAAGTTCCAGACCTTATTGTCATCACGGATGTCTGTTTGTGTGAGTATATGTCGCATGGGCATTGTGGGGTAATTGTCGGGTCGGGTGACTCGGGTCGGGTGCCCGCCCGCGCGCAACGGGTGAGCACGGGTGGGCGGAACCCGAGGCAGGACCCGACCCACTTTGTTATCAATAATGATGCGTCGTTGGAGCTGCTTGCCAGGACTGCTTTATCCCACGCCGAGGCGGGTGCTGATATTGTTGCTCCGTCAGACATGATGGACGGTCGCGTGAAGGCGATCCGTGAGGGGCTCGACCAATCCGGTTTTCAGAACACGATCCTCATGAGTTATGCGGTGAAGTATGCGAGCGCCTTTTACGGTCCGTTTCGTGAGGCGGCAGAGTCTACGCCGAAGTTTGGGGATCGCAAAAGTTATCAGATCGATCCGGCCAATAGCCGCGAGGCGATCCGCGAGGCGAGGGCCGATCAGGAGGAGGGGGCCGACATTATTATGGTGAAACCGGCGGGACCGTATCTCGATGTGATCTCTGCGGTCCGCTGTGCCGTGAATCTCCCGATCGCTGCCTATCAAGTGAGTGGCGAGTATGCGATGATCAAGGCGGCGGCCCAGAAGGGATGGATCGATGGTGAAAAAGTTCTGATGGAATCACTCCTTGGTATTCGCCGCGCCGGTGCCGATCTGATTATTACCTATGCCGCCCAGGAACTTGTGAAGAAAAATCTTCTCTGATTCCTATTTAAAGAGATCTTTTAACCCACCCAGTGACTTCTTGACCTCACCGGTCTCACCCTCCGGGTTTTCACTCGCCCCCTCGGGGGTTGCGAATAATTCTGGAGGTTGAGCAGCGACCTGGATATTTTTGACATGCATCTCGTTCTTTCCCTTTTTATCCAGGTAACGGATCACAGTCCCGTTGAGATCTTGGGCCCGCCAGATCGTCGCCTCTTCCTTCTTGCCGAGATATTCTCCCTTTGTCTGACATTTTTTGACGGGATGGCCATCAAATTCCCCATCATCGACACAATTCTCGGTAAATCCCCACCAGTTCTGGTGGATCAATGGAAAAAACTTCGCCTTCTTCTCCATGTACAGTGGCAGACTCCCCTCCGGCATCCCGACCTCAATCCAAAAGATCTTTTTATCGAATTGATGCAGCTGGACCGATTGAACCCCTTTTGTGACGAGGTCGATCTTGGCCCCTTTTTTACCGACCCAGATCTTTCCCTCTCCGTACGGTTTCCCCTTCTGCACCTGGAAAACATCGGCGCTGTATTCGACCGGTGCCTCGACGACTTGAGCGAAAAGAACAGGTGTTAATGTGACAACAAAAAGGCCAAAGAAATAAGCGACTGGTTTCATAGATCCCCCCTTTTTTTAGAGAGAATCATCGACAAAAATGAGAGCCAAGTAAAGAAAACTTTTTTGACAATTTGAGTTAATAGATTAGTTAATCCCCCAAGGGGGAAATCTTTTATGTCTAACGGTCCATCACCGCGCGAGATGACCTTTCGCGCGATTCTGTTGGGTTCTGTCTTGGGAATTATCCTTGCCGCTGCGAATGCCTACCTCGGTCTCTACGCCGGCCTGACCGTCTCTGCCTCGATACCGGCCGCAGTGATTTCAATGGCGATCCTCCGAGGACTTTTGAAGACCGGTACGGCGCTCGAAAACAATCTTGTTCAGACGATTGCGGCGAGCGGGGAGACGCTTGCGGCCGGCGTCATCTTCACGGTACCGGCGTTGGTCCTGACTCAGTCCTGGCATCAGTTTCATTTCTGGCCAACCACATTGATTGCGATGTGTGGAGGGCTTCTGGGAATTCTTTTTATGATCCCGCTGCGACGTGCGATTATCGTCGAAGAAGAGGAGTTGACCTTTCCGGAGGGGACCGCTTGCGCGGAAGTATTAAAGGCGGGTGAAGGAGGGAGTGGGGGGAAAACGATCACCATCGCGATTCTGATTGCTGCTGCCTACAAATTTTTCGCCTCCGGTATCGCCCTTCTACAAGGTGGCATTGAAACAGCCTTTCGTGTCGGGCAGTCTCTCTTTTATTTCGGGACCGAATCCTCTCTGGCTCTTATTTCAGTCGGTTATATCGTTGGTCCTAATGTCGCGATCCTCCAGTTTTTGGGAGGGATCATCACCTGGATTATCGCGATCCCGATCTATTCATCGGTGGTCGGGATTCCGCCGGGAGATTTGGTGGATGCCTCGTGGAGCCTCTGGAAGAATCAGATTCGTTACATGGGGGTCGGCGCGATGGCGGTCGGAGGACTCTGGACGATCTGGTCTGTACGGGCGGGACTTAGAAAGGGGATCAAGAGAATTTTTGGCAAAAGGGTGTTGGAAGAAGTTGTCGCACGTACGGATCAGGATCTGAGCCGACGTTATTTGCTTCCACTCCTTTTGATAACGATGACGCTTGTTTTTGGTCTTTATCGACATCTCACGGGGAGCATTGGCGTTGGTCTTTATGCAACCGTTCTCATTGTGATCGCCACTTTTTTCTTTGTCGCGGTGGCGAGCTATCTCGTGGGACTGGTCGGCAGTTCGAACCTGCCTATTTCTGGAATGACGATCTGTGCCCTGCTTTTTTCTGCGGCCCTGCTTCATTTGGCTGGCATCAAGGGGTCATTGGGGGTTTTGGCCGTTTTGGGTATCGCGGGTGTTGCCTGCGGTGCCTGTTCGTCGGCGGCAGATATTAGTCAAGACCTGAAGACAGGACAGATTGTCGGCTCGACACCCTGGAAATTGCAGATTGGTGAGGTGATCGGTTCGATTGTGCCGGCGTTTGTGATTGCACCGGTTTTGACGGTCCTCCATTCTTCTTATGGAATTGGAACGGCGGTACGAGCGGGGGTGAAGCCTCTTGTGGCCCCCCAGGCAACCCTCTTTGCGAAGCTCTCCGAGGCGCTTTTCCTTGGCGAGGGAACACTTCCAATGACCTTTATCTATATCGGTATGGGTCTCGCCATCCTTTTTATCCTTTTGGATAACTATCTGAAGAAGAGGAATTCTTCTTTTAGATTTTACGTCATGGCGGTTGCGATGGGGCTTTATCTGCCGTTTCAGATTTCAGCGACGATCTTTCTGGGAGGTCTTCTTCGTAAACTTCTTGTGAGAAACAACTCTTCAGAAGGGGAAGGGAGTCGTGGGGTCCTGATCGCCTCGGGATTGATCGCCGGTGAGTCACTGATGGGGATTATTGTTGCCGCGATGATCTTCTTCGGGATGAATCTCCCGATTTCTGTTTGGGATGAATCCGGTTCCCCAGCGTGGTTCAGTGTAGGCATTTTTTTAATCGCCCTTCTCCTTTTCGGCTTTTCAGTTCGGAAGAAAAAGTGACAGTCGACTTTTGACCGAAAATTGACAATAGTGCCCCTTCGATGGACCGTCTCTACTTGATCGATGCCTCGGGTTATATCTTCCGCGCCTATTACGCGATTCGGCCGCTTTCGACCTCGAAAGGCTTGCCGACCAATGCGCTGTATGGTTTTACGTCGATGCTCCTCAAATTGATCCGTGAAGAGAAACCGGACCATATCGCCTGCGTTTTCGATGTCTCCCGCAAGACCTGGCGGAATGATAAATTCCCAGACTATAAAGCAAACCGCGCCGAAGCCCCGGCCGACTTGATTCCGCAGTTCCCTTATTTTCGGAAGATTGCGCGTGCCTTGAATCTGCCGGTTCTCGAGCTCGAGAACTTTGAAGCGGATGACGTGATCGGAACGATTGCGAAGAAGATGGAAGACAAAAATCTGGAGACCATCATCGTCACTGGCGACAAGGATATGATGCAGCTTGTGAATCAGAAGATCACTATTTTTGACAGCATGAAGGAAAAGCGGATCGGTATCCCCGAAGTCAGAGAGAGATTCGGGGTGGATCCGGAGAGGGTGCCGGATGTTCTGGCGCTTGCCGGTGATTCTTCTGACAATATTCCCGGGGTTTCCGGGATCGGGGAAAAAACAGCGATCAAGCTCCTGCAGGAGTATGGGACGCTCGAGAATCTGCTCAAGCAATCCGAAAAGGTCCCTGGAAAATTAGGAGAGAAACTGCGCCAATACGAAAAGGAAGCGCTCCTTTTCAGAGAACTTGCGACGATCGTCACCGATGCCCCGATTCATTTTGATTTCAAGAATTTCAAACTTCAGGAACCTGACGGGCCCGCGTTGAAGGAGCTTTTTACAGAACTTGAATTTCACCGACTCCTCTCGGAGCTCGCTCCTGAAAAAACACTTTCGACAAAAAGTTATCACCTCGTCATCATCGACTCCGAAATTGAAAAATTGGCCAAGGGACTGAAAAATAGCGGGGGCTTTGCGCTCGATACCGAGACATCCGATCTTGATCCGATGAAGGCGTCGCTCGTCGGTCTCTCTTTCTCTTATAAAAGAGGGGAGGCGTATTATATCCCTGTAGGCCATACTCAGGCGACGCATCAGCTTGAGTGGGAACGGGTGAAGAAGGTTCTCAAACCGATCCTCGAGGATCCGAAGATTCCAAAGTATGCCCAAAATGCCAAGTACGACTATGAAATCCTGAGGCAGCATGGGGTCGAGCTTCAAGGACTTCAGGCCGACACGATGCTCGCTGCCTACCTCCTGACACCGGACGGAAATCACAACCTCGACCTGCTTTCCCAGACCTATTTGGGACACAAGATTACCACATTTAAAGAGGTCGTCGGGACCGGGAAGAAACAGAAAAGCTTTGCCGAGACTGATCTCTCGACCGCCTGTGAGTACTCTTGCGAAGATTCTGATGTCTGTTATCGGCTCGTTGAGATTCTGCTCCCAAAACTAGAAGAGGAGAAACTTGAGGCTCTTTTTCACGAGATCGAGATGCCACTCTTGAAGGTGCTTGCCGGCATGGAGATGAATGGGGTGAAGGTCGATGTCGATTTCTTAAAGAAAATCTCGAAAGATTATGAAAAACGGATGCAGGGACTCGAAGAGCAGATTCATAAAAAAGCTGGGATGGATTTCAATCTAAATTCCACAAAGCAACTTCAGGAAGTTCTCTTCCAAAAACTGAAGCTCCCGGTTGTTCGGAAGACGAAGACCGGTTTTTCGACCGATGTCGATGTGTTGGAGGAACTCGCCAAACAGCATGAGGTGCCGCGCCTCCTTCTGGAATATCGGGGGATGAACAAATTAAAATCAACCTATCTTGATGCCCTTCCAGAGCTTGTGAATCCTGAGACCGGTCGGATCCATACCTCGTTTAATCAGGCGGTTGCGGCGACTGGTCGACTCTCATCGTCCGATCCGAATCTTCAAAACATCCCGATCCGGACGGAAGAGGGGAGGAGGATCCGTGAGGCGTTCATTGCCGAAAAAGGGTTTCAACTCCTTTCTGCCGATTACTCCCAGATTGAACTCCGGATTCTGGCCCATCTCTCTCAGGATCCGCTGCTGCTGCAGGCCTTCGAAAAAGAGGATGATGTTCACCGACGAACCGCCGCCGAGATTTTCGGTATTCCAGAAAAAGAGGTGACCGACGAGATGCGGAATGTCGGGAAGACGGTCAATTTCGCTGTCCTTTATGGGCAGAGCGCTTACGGGCTTTCACAGCAGTTGGGGATCGAGCTCGCGGAGGCGCACAATTATATTGATAATTATTTTATAAAGTATCAGGCGGTCGCTGCCTTTAAGGAGAAGGCGCTCGCTCAGGCGCGACGCGATAAAAAGGTTCGGACCCTCTTCGGTCGACTCCGTCACTGTCCGGAGATCGACAGTCCGAATCAAAACATCCGGGCGATGGCGGAACGGACCGCCTTCAATACGATCTTTCAGGGGACGGCGGCCGACATCATCAAAAAGGCGATGATTGAAATTCAAAAAAAGATCGAGAATGACTTCCCCAACGTGAAGATGATCCTTCAGGTCCACGATGAACTGGTCTTTGAGGTGCCTGATAAAGAGATCAAGCGGTTTTCAGAGCTTGTTAAAAAGGTGATGGAAGGGGTCGTTCAACTTTCTGTCCCGCTCAAGGTTGATGTTGGGGTAGGCGCAAACTGGGCCGAGGCGCATTAACTGATTAAGTTTCCCGATTTTTTCACAAGTTTCAGAAGTTCCTCTGCAAGACTGGAGTAGTTCTCTTCGGAAATGCCAAAATAATCATGGACGCTGTTATTGCGCGCCTCAAGAGATTCCATCCAGAGCTCCGGGTTCGAAATAAGATTCAGTTTCGCCGCCTGTTTAATCGCCATTTTCGGCGAAGCTGCCTCAAGCCCCTGATCTTCGACCATCATCCTGAGCTCTCGCCAGAGATATTCGATGAGAATTTCAAATGCCTTTGTGAGCGTCAGAAAATTGAGTTCCGTTTCATGGGATCGGTACTGCTTTAACGCCTCTTCAAGATTTTGGGCCGACTTAAGCAGCTTTTTCTTTTTCGATTCCATCGAGTATTCCTTTCAAGTAAGCAAACGCCTCCTGGTTTCCATCCAGGAAGATGACCTTGTTGTCCAGGTTTTCCAAAAACCAAATGGGGGCACGATTGAGATTGACGAGGTCAACGATCCAGACAAGATTTTCGCTCATCTCATCCACAAGCCCTTTTAATTTCAAATAAGCCCTGTCCAAGATCGGTTCTGGATAGCCGAAAATTCCGAGATCCCAATCCGAATATTTTTTTTCTTTTCCCTTCGCCCTGGAGCCGATCAGGACGATCGCCATCTTTTCGTTAGCCTGAACGAGGTGGGCAATGATTGTCTTTAACTCATCCATTTTTTTAAGAGGCGCATGTGAAGTTGTCGAAGAGGGGACGATCAATTCGAGGGGGTCAAGTTCAAGGCTTGAGACGATCTTCTGGAAAGAGGCGCAAAAGACGCTTTTCCCAGAAAGGAGGTTCTGGAGCGTATTTCGATGGATTTTGTTTTTAGAGGCAAACTCCGAAAGACTCCTGAAGCCGAGCTTCAACAGCCTCTCCTGGAGGACTTTTTTATTAAGAATATAGTTCATAATACCATGAAATTGTACATTTATTATTAATTAAGTCAAATAATTGTTCTATATGAACATTTTTTTATCATTCAATTACACGGTAGAGATCTTTCAAGATTTGAATGATATGGAATTTAGGGGACGTTGTTCACTAGGAATGTGTCGGTTAAAAATCAGGGCAACCGTCTTGCCGCCACGCGAATCTCCGGAATCTTCCTCTCTTCCGATTGATAAAAATAAATAATTTCAGATAGATAACCTTGTATTTTCTAAGGCATCAAAGGCAACTTAACGCCGCCTTTTAACCGATAATAAACTTATGAGTTTCCCGGAAGAAGTGAAATACCACCTCGATCCATCCGCTGTTCGCATCTTTCAAGAATTGGCCGATCAACATCCCACCAAAATCGATAATGATGGAACGCTGACTCATGAGGAGGCGCTCGACCTCTTTGATCAGGATCAGGATGGCCGGATTTCCGGCAAGGAGCTTTTTTCCGCCCTTGCCCCTCTGACGGGGTTGCTGATAAAAAATTTTGAGACAGTGGAACGGTATCTTCGCCCCCTGACCCTCATTGTTTCAGAGGATGATGTATTTGCAGAAGCGCGGCGGGAGGCCGGGGGTAACGCCTGGATGGTTGGGGCCAGATACTTCGCAACTCCCGCAGTGACACGAAATCCTCTGCCAATTCCGAGCAAACCGTCGGATGAAGAGATTGCAAGATTGATCTCTGCCGTTGACTTGGCCGAGACCGAGCAGCGCCTCAACGATCTTCTTGTGAATCATGGTCTTCCCTCACCAGCCGACCGATCGCAGCTTTCGGAGGAAGAAAGCAACCAGCGGGTCGACTGGGTTTTATCGTGGCTCTCCATCGAGGGATATCAACAAGATCTATTCATGGCCTTGATGACTCAATTTCCTCAGATGAGTGAAGATCGGAAAAATCTGCTATTTGATTATGCCTTGCCATTCTCCCACCCGGCGAATGCGGTGGTCCTCCTTGACAGCCCCCTCTCCCGAAATCAGCAAGAAATGATATTTCATCATATCATGATCCGCGGAAGTGAGACCGACATTCTTCAGTTGGAGCGGCGTGACCCAGAACTTATGCATCGGCTCCGATCGCAACACCATTATGTGGAAAAAGCCGGTTACGTTCAGGATCTTGGTCGCGAACATTTTGTGGATCATCTCCCCGATGAGGCAGATGAAGTTTCTATTCATGTCCATCCTTTTTTCTCGATCATTGAAACTTACAAGCCACGTTCGCGCAGTGAGCTGCTGCAAGTCATAGAAAAGCTGGCTGCAGAGGGCGATTTTTTTAAAGCGCTGGACCTGTATCAGGAGCTTCAGAGGATTGACAGCTTGGTGAAGGAAGGGAAGCCGATCCTTTTTGTCCTCGGCTATTACGATAGTGGTGAATTAAACAGAGATCGCTATATGAAGCGGTATACTCATTTATTGAAGGATGTCCTAGGAGGATATCAGAATTTCTATTTTGTGGAATCGGCTCAATTTGGTTCAGGAGACCTCGTGGGCTACAATAGGCCGATCTTGGCCACAAAGCTTGACGGAAAACGTCTTACCTTTTCGGGAGGATTTGTTGATCGCTGCCTGGAAAGAGCGGTTGTGTCACTTGCAGGATGGGGGTTGACAGGAGGGTATCATGTCGCAGGTTCATCCGTTCAGGAAGGGGATCTCCAAGTCCCTATAACCGCAGCACCGCTTCCTCGTTTCGACAGAGGCGTTGCTTCCCTCGATCATTTCTTCCGCCAACACGCCAATTTGATTTCTCAATACGACCGTGTCGTGGATGAGATGCTACGCGCTCCGTAAAAAAACAGCATCAAACCCACTTTGGGCAGATTTTAAAGAAATCAAAATTTGGACTAAACACCCTCCAGAAGGCCTTGCAGCAGAGAGACCGCCGCCTGGTGTTTTTCGGGTGAGAGAGAACCAAACCGTTTGATCAGGATCCGCTGATGAATGGAATAAACCTTGTCGGCACGGAGTTGGCTTTCTTTAGGTAAGTTCCCCGAAACATCCCCTTTGGAAAAGATGACACCATAAGGATTTTTAGGGTCGATTTGAGAAGTAATTGCCATCACAAGACAGTCGGGATGGGATCGATTGTACTCGTCGTTGGAGAGAATCAGGACCGGTCTCCTCTTTGTAGCGCTTAGATCGGAGAATGGGATCGGAACAAGGTAGATCTCTCCTTGCTTAGACATGATTCCAGGTCTCGTCGTCAATCGGGTTGTCCCAAAAATCAAGACTCGTCATCGCTGCCTGTTCCAGATCCGGGAATCTGTCCTTGCCCCGAAATCTCTCAAGGTAACGCAAAGCCAATTCTTTGAAGAATTCGCTCCGCTTGCGATGGGTCGCCTCGGCTGCAGCGTCAACCTCCTTCAGTAACCTATCCGGGATCGATATCATCACCCTTGCCATGTAGCTTTTGTATATCATTATCTATAAAATATCAACGATTATATTACAAAAATGATGAATTTTTATATATCTGAGGCAACAGCGGATTAAACCTTAAACACCATCGTCGTCTTCCCGATCCGGATCTCATCGTTCGGTTTGAGGAGATGTTCTGTGATCTTGTTGCCACCGACATAAGTTCCGTTTGAGGAATTGAGATCGACAAGCAAATAGTTGTCCCCGTCGATCTGGATCTGCGCATGTTGGCGGGAAACCTTCGGTTCCTTGAGGACGACATCATTGGCAGGGGAGCGACCGATGCCGATGTTATGATCGACCTCAATCTTTTCTGAAACCTTTCCGTTCTCCATAACGACGAGAGAGGGGGCCGCCTTCTTTTCCTCGAGCGGTACCTTGGCGGTTGATTCAGAAATAGCGGCCTTCTTTTCTGTAATCGTCGGAGAGGTCTTCGGTTCGATCTTCGGTGGCGTTGGCGGAGGGGGTGGTGGTGGTTTCATCGGTACCGGAGCAGGCTTTTGCGATGGGGTTTCCAGCAATCCTTCAAAACGTTCCAGATGGTGACGGACCTCTTTTAACGCCTCTTCGAGCCGTTTGATCTCTTCCGTCTCGCCTTGAGCGACCTTTTCATAATCTTCTGTTGGAAACTCTCCGAGCGAATGTCGGAGTTTTGCCTCTTCCACCTCTTCCACATGAAGCTTGAGATTCGCCTCGACCTGGATCTTTTTCTCCGTGATCGTGACAAGCTCCTGATCCAGATCCTTCTTCAGCCCCTCCATCCGGTTTTTGAGATCCTCCAACTTCTTGAAGTAGTCATTCTTGACTCTGTTGTAGACCGCCTCACTGACCCCCTGCCTTGAGGTCTCAAGTTTTTGTGCCCGGTCCTGGAGGACCTTCTTTTCCTCCTGGATCTTGGTCGCCTCTTCGAGGAGTTTTTCGTTGACGGAGACCCGGAGCTCTTTTTCAGTAAGTTTTGGGACCATAGTGTTCTAAATTAGCGAACTTACTTGAATTTTACAGCTCTCTTGCGCTAAAGTCAATAAAACCAACGGGGGGTAACCGGTAATGAAGAGGCATGCCCATCAGGTGATCCTTATTCTGACTCTGGTCCCTTTGGTGTTAGTCGCCTCTTTTAGCTATATTAAAATTCGTGAGGATCTGACCGATCTGACGTTAGGCCGTTTTGATTCGATCGCTCAATTGTCAGCAAACTCCTTGCAGCGGCATTTCGATTCTCTGAAGGCCTTGGGGCTCTCACTCGCAACGCGTGTGCGATTTATAAACTTGGTAAATCAGGGGAATTGGGAAGAGGCGGTCAAGATTATGGAGGCGGTCCCCAAAAATTTCCCTTACATCGATCGAATTCTTCTTGCCGATCCCAAAGGGGTTTTAATGGCTGACGTACCGCCCGTACCGGAGGTGCGAGGAATAAATTTTTCTCATCGAGACTGGTATCAGGGGGTCAGTCGGAACTGGGAACCGTATCTTTCCAATGCGTACCGACGGACCGCTGCCCCTCAGCGCAATGTCATCGCCGTTGCCATTCCTATCAAGACTGATGATTTGGAAGTGGTTGGCATTTTGGTCATACAGATCAGGCTTGAAACACTGCTGGAGTGGAGTCAAGCGGTGACGGTCGGGCCGAAGGGCTTTATTTACTTCGTCGACCGAGAGGGGAAAATTGCGGCAAGCCCGCAATACCCGCCTCAAGAAGATCTGGTCGATTATTCAGAGGTTCCTGTGGTTCAAAAGGTCTTGCGTGGAGAACGTGGAGTCGGGGTCTTTTTCAATCCGGTGGAAAATGAGGAGAGGGTATCCGCCTACAGGCCTGTTGAAGGGTATGGTTGGGGGGTTATCGCGCAGGAACCGACAAAGTTTGCCTTTCTGCACAGGAATAAGGGGTTGCGATTTGTTCTTATCGTCTATCTTTTTGTTTTTGTACTCAGCCTTCTTCTTTCTTTCATTATCATTCGGATCCTTTCTGAGAGGGAGAGGGCGGTAGCAGTGCTTCGCCAGAGCGAAGAAAAAATCCGACTCATCCTTCAGACCGCTTATGATGCCTTTATCGCGATTAATCGTGAAGGAAGGATTACGGAATGGAACCGGCAGGCGGAGCTCATTTTTGGGTGGTCTCTTAAAGAGGCGATCGGCCGGACGTTGGTAGAAACGATTATCCCCCCTCAGTATCATGAGGCGCATCAGAAAGGGTTAAAGCATTTTCTGGAGACGGGTGAAGGACCGGTCCTGAACAGGAGGATTGAACTTGCCGCCTTGCACCGTGATGGCCATGAGTTTCCGGTAGAAATTACCATTTGGCCCGTCAAGGCAGGAGAGCATGTCTACTTCAATGCCTTTCTTCGTGATATCAGCGAGAAAAGACGCCTCGAAGAATCGGAGAAGAGAAAAACAGAGGAACTGGCACGGTCAAATCAGGATCTCGAGCAGTTTGCCTATGTCGCCTCCCATGACCTTCAGGAGCCGCTTCGGATGGTTTCAAGTTACACCCAGCTTCTGGCCAAGAGATATCAACTCAAGCTGGACAAAGATGCCGATGACTTCATCGGTTATGCGGTGGATGGGGCGAAGAGGATGCAACTTCTGATTCATGATCTTCTTGAGTATTCTCGGGTCAGTGCTGACGCTAAGCCATTTCAACCTGTGGAGATGGGAAAGGTTGTTCGTTTGGTTCTCGACAATCTTAAAATGGCGATTCAGGAGATCAATGCCGAGATGACATTCGATCCTCTTCCAACTGTTTCGGGAGATGAGATGCAGATGGCCCGTCTTCTTCAAAACCTGATTCGGAATGCCCTGAAATTTAGGGGGAAAGAACCGGCTCGAATCCATATTTCTTCAGAAAAGAAAGAGGACCAGTGGGTCTTTTCTGTGAAGGATAACGGGATCGGGATCGAACCGGCATATTTTGAGAGAATCTTCCAGATCTTTCAGCGTCTCCATCCCAGGGACAAGTATCCGGGGACAGGAATTGGTCTTGCGGTTTGTAAGAGAATTGTTGAAAATCATGGAGGTAAAATTTGGGTCGAATCCCAAAAAGGAAGCGGAGCGACATTCTTTTTTAGTTTGCCAGTGATTCCACTTTCGGAAGGAGAACAAGATGTCTGAATGGCAGGAATTTAATGCGAAACCGATCGAGATCCTCTTGGTGGAAGACAACCCCGGCGATATCAGGCTCATCCAGGAGGCCTTCCGGGAGGAGAAGATTATTAACAAGATGCAGATTGTGAACGATGGTGAAGAGGCGGTTGATTATATTTTTGGTCGTGGTTCTCATGTCGGTCGAGTCCTTCCGGATCTCGTCATTCTCGATCTGAATCTGCCTAAGAAGGATGGAAGGGAAGTCCTTCGAGAGGTTAAGAATGATGAAAAAATGAAGATGATCCCTGTGATCATCCTGACTTCATCCCGTGCCGAAGAGGATATCGTGAAGTCCTATATGAGCCACGCCAATTGTTACATTGCGAAGCCGACCGATTTTGAAAAATTTACCGATGTGGTGAAGAGGATCGAGAATTTCTGGTTTACTGTGGTGAGCCTCCCTCCCACAATGAAAGGATAATGTGACAGAAAAGATCCTTAAGATCCTTTTGATAGAGGACGAAGCGGCCCAGGCACGTCTCGTCCAGGAGATGATTCAGGAAGAAGGGAAAGGATCTGTCGAACTGGAGTGGGCCTCCTCGCTGAAGGAGACTCTTTCGAAACTGGATCACAGCTCTTATGACCTTATCTTGACCGATCTTGCCCTGCCGGATTCCTTTGGGTTGGTCACCTTTGAAAAAATTCATGCGAAGACGCCTCATATCCCGATCATTGTCCTGACAGGGACGATTGAGGATGACGAGGTTGCCCTTGAAGCTCTCAAGAAAGGGGCCCAGGATTATCTTTCAAAAAATACAATGAGTGGATTTCTCTTGATGCGAGCGATCCGTTACGCCATCGAGAGGAAAAAACTGGATCAGCTGAAAGAAGAGTTTATCCATACCGTCAGTCACGAGGTGCGGACCCCTCTGACAGTGGTCAGAGGGACGATCGACAACCTTCTTCAAGGGGTTGGCGGGACTCTCTCTGAAAAGCAGGGGCAGATGTTACGGCTTGGGCTTCGAAATCTGGACCGATTGGGAAGGATTATCCATGATGTGCTTGATCTGGCACGCCTTGAGTCCGGGAAAATTCAGATGTCACCGGGATCGGTTGATCTAAAAGATCTTGTTCAGGAATTAATCGACATCTTTGGGGCGGAGGCTCGAGAGAGGGAGATCAAAATCATTTCGGAATTCGAGTCCGGTTTAAAACCTGTGAGGGGAGATCGGGATCTCCTCCTTCAGCTCTTCGTGAATCTTGTCGGGAATGCGCTCCGGTATGCGAGGAGCCGGGTTGAAATATCCGCGAAACTCCTCCCCTCATCCCATGAGGTTTTGGTTGCGGTAGTCGATGACGGTCCGGGAATTCCCAAGGAACGGATCGGGGATCTTTTCCAAAAGTTTGTTCAGGTAGGCCGTCCTTCTGGAGGGACTGGTTACAAGGGGACAGGACTCGGCCTCGTTATTTGTAAGGATATTATCCAGCTTCACAAGGGGAGGATCTGGTGTGAGAGCGAAGAAGGGGCGGGGGCCCGGTTTTTCTTTGCGCTGCCGTTATAGATATGGCGGAAGATCAATTCATCTCGATCGAAAGACTCTCCTTCGGTGGGGATGGGATCGGCAAGATCGAGGGGAAGGTGGTTTTTGTTCCCTTCTCTGTCCCCGGAGATCGGCTTAAAGTCAGGATTGTCGAGAGCAAGGAGCGGTTTAATCGGGGTGAGATTCTGGAGATTATCGAACCGTCTCCACTTCGCGTTCAGCCCCCATGTCCCGTTTTTGGTCGTTGTGGCGGGTGCCAGTGGCAGCAGATCGATTATCCCTCTCAACTCTCTTCGAAGGAACTGATCCTTCGTGAGACGCTGGAAAGAATCGGGGGACTCAAAGGGATTTCTATTCTTCCGATCATTTCATCTGCGCATCCCTGGAATTACCGAAACCGGCTTCAGCTCCATCGGGACTCGAAAGGCCGGATCGGATTTCTGGCGCGTGAGGCGCATGAAGTGGTGGAGTTTGAGGAGTGTTTTATTGCCGATCCAAAATTGAATGAAGCGGTTCAGAGGTTGCGCAGAGAGGCGCCCACGGAACATCGCCTTTTTGAATTGGCGATGACCCATGATTCGAAGGTCACTCTTTCCGGTTTGAAATCGGAAGACGATCGGGCCTTTTCACAGACAAACCCTTCCGTGAATGAAGAGCTCGTCAAGACAGTCTTTCAATTTGCCTTTGGGGGGGCGGAGGCTGCCTTTACCCAAAAATGGAATATCGTCGAGCTTTATTGCGGAAAGGGGAATTTGACATTTGCGCTTGCTCAGGCGGGTGGAAGGGTTATCGCCGTCGATGAATCCAGAGAGGCGCTTAAGGAGGCGGAGGAGGAGGCGAAGAAGAGGAGGATGACCCATCTGGAATTTATCGCAAGTGCCGCCGAGTGGGGGCTCAAGACGGTTCTTCGACGCGGGATGCCTGTCGATATCCTTGTCCTCGATCCGCCGCGGCGTGGGGCGAAGGAGATCCTCGATCTGCTCCTGGTAATCAAACCACGCGTGATCGTTTATGTCTCTTGTGATCCCTCGACACTGGCGCGCGATCTGAAATTTCTTGTGAATCGACATTACGAAGTAGAGATGGTACGTCCGCTCGACATGTTCCCGCAGACGTATCATATTGAGAGTGTAACTAAGCTGGTTCGGAAAAATGGGAATTAACCTTGCGTGGACCTGGTGATCATTACGGTTGTCATCGTTCCCTGATTCCGGCGGGAGGCTTTCCTCAGGCGGCAGAGAAGCTCGACTCTTCTCTTCCAATTTACCAGAACGAAATTCTGATCAGTGTCGAACGCCTCAATATCGACGCCGCCAGCTTCCATCAGATTCGGACCGCGGCGCACGACAGCGAAGATAAAATCCGTCGGCAGATTTTAGAGATCGTCCAGAAACGGGGGAAGATGCACAATCCGGTCACGAATTCCGGCGGGATGCTGCTTGGGACTGTGAAGGAGATCGGGCCTAAAGTTTCACACAAGGGGTTTTCCGTGGGAGATCGGATCGCGACGTTGGTTTCTCTGACCCTGACCCCTCTCGCGTTGGAAGAAATTCAGGAGATTGATCTGGAAGGAGACCAGATTGCTGTGAAAGGGGATGCGATCCTCTTTGAAAGTGGGATTGCCCACAAAATCCCGCCCGATCTTCCTGAAAAGATCGCCCTCGCGGTTTTTGATGTTTGTGGGGCCCCGGCGCTCACGATGCATCTCACGCATGTCGGAGAGACGGTTGTTATCTTCGGAACGGGGAAGGCTGGGCTCCTGGCTGCCGCGGCTGTTCGGAAGAAAATCGGTCATGCCGGTCAGATTTTTCTTTTCGATCGAAGTCCGGAGGCGGTCGAGGCGGCGAAAGGGCTTTCTTTTATTAATGATGCGATTGTGGTCGATGCGACCGATCCGAAGTCTGTCCGTGAGGTGGTCAGTGAGAGGACCGGATCGCGAATGGCGGATCTCGTGATTAATTGTGCGAATGTTCGTGGGACGGAGGTCTCTTCGATCTTGTCTGCGAAGCGATCGGGGACGGTTCTCTTCTTCAATATGGCGACTAATTTTCAGGCGGCGGTGTTGGGGGCCGAGGGGATCGGTCACGAGACGCGACTCATCATGGGAAATGGTTATTATCCGGGGCATGCCGATTTGGCATTGAATCTCGTGCGAGAAATCCCAGAACTTAAAGTGTGGTTTGAAAGACGGTTTGGAAACCCTTGACGGCTCATTGGGGAAAATGAGATAGTCGCTGAGGTTTTATTAAGTAAGATGAAGGAGTTACGGGCTACCAATCGGAAGGGACGTGACTCCTTAAAGAGACGGGGTACGGACGAGGAAGATTTTTTAAACGATTTTTAATCCCCACCCCGCCAGAAAAAGGACGTATAGTGTCAAAGCTTAATCTGGACCGTGACAAGGTCGAGGGGTGTCGTGCCTCTGCCTCAAAGATCGCCAAAAATATCCAGGATTTTATCCAGAGTCATACGTCGGTTTCTATCGAGCGGACGGTGCTTCGGCTTTTCGGTATTGAGGAGGCATACAAGGACAAGCCTCTCGTGAATCGTGTGATTGAGACGCTGACACCGGAGGAATTGTCACTGGGGATTTGTCACTGGCTCGGGAGGGCGCTCGTTTCTCAGAGAACCACCCCGATCAGTCTTTGTCTTCGGGTGGCTGAAGGGCATCTGCGTCTTCAGGATTCCCCTGAAGTCGCCCCTGAAGAGGCGAAAGAGGCGCTGGCACCGTTGGTGCAGTCGGCCTTGCGTAAGATCGATCAGGCCCGCCAGCACCGCGAGAAGAGGCTCGCCTCCTTCCCTCCCTCGCCACGTCCCTTGAAGTACCTGATTGTGGCGACCGGGAATATCTATGAAGATATCGATCAGGCGAAGGCGGCTGCCAAGGGAGGGGCTGATTGTATCGCCGTGATTCGGAGTACCGCTCAGAGCTTGCTTGATTATGTGCCGGGGGGGGCGACGACAGAAGGGTTCGGCGGGACCTATGCGACGCAGGAAAATTTCCGATTGATGCGAAAGGCGATGGATGAGGTCTCTGACGAGGTGGGTCGCTATATACGCGTTGTTAATTATTCCTCCGGTCTTTGTATGGCTGAGATCGCTGCGATGGCGGCGGTGGAGCGGCTTGATTATCTCTTGAACGACAGCATGTACGGGATCCTCTTTCGTGACATTAACATGAAGAGGACGCTGACCGATCAGTATTTTTCCCGTCTGATTATTGCGCATGCGGGGATCGTAATTAACACCGGCGAAGATAATTATCTCACGACGGCCGAATCGTACCGCGCCTTCCCTCAGGTCCTGGCTTCCCAGTTTATCAACGAACAATTGGCGCTTCAGGCCCACCTCATACCGGAACAGATGGGACTCGGACATGCGTTTGAGATGGATCCTTCAATCCCAGACAGCTTTCTCTATGAAGTTGCCCAGGCCGAGCTCGTTCGAGAGGTATTCCCCAAGTCCCCTATCAAGTATATGCCACCGACCCGACACAAGACCGGAGATATCTTTTTCGGACATGTCCTCGATGCAATGTTTAATCTCGTCGGTGTCATGACGCATCAGGATATCCAGCTCCTCGGCATGGCGACCGAGGCGATTCACAACCCCCTGCTTCAGGATCGATTTATGAGTCTCAAGTCGGCGAATTACATCTTCAATGCCGCCCGAAATCTTGCGGATGAGATCGATTGGTCTCCGAATGGGAAGTTGGTGCGTCGTGCACGGGGTGTTCTGGAAGATGCGCAAATACTGCTTCATAAGGTGGAAAGAATGGGGCTCTTCAAGGCGATTCAAGAAGGGCTTTTTGCGAACATGCAGCGGGAGATCGATGGAGGACGAGGTTTGGATGGGATGCTTCGTAAGGGATCTCACTACTGGAATCCGCTTCAGGAGGCGCTTGAGGAAGAGAGGCCAGAAGAAACGGAACGTCTTGGAGGTCGTCAGGAAGGGGGAGAGAGGAGGGGCAGGATTCCTGGCCGGAGAAGGGGCCCTCCCCATAGACGTGAGGGGCACCATCCGGAGAGGAGGCGTCGTCCTCGTGGACCCAGCCGTCGTGGAGGTCGTGAGCCCCGTCGTGAATCACACGGGGGAGGAGGTGATTCTCATGGAGAAGGATCTTAAAAAGTTGCGCCCCTATGGGGATCATCTGGATGATGGGAAGGTTCAGATCTCCTTTACTCTGCCGATCCCTCCCTCGGATGAGGCCAAAGAGGCGGCGCGTTGTTATCTCGAAAAACTCGGGCTTCGATATTCCTTGATCGCTTGCATGGAACCGATGGGGGAGGGGTTCTCGTTTTTTGTCGGTTATGGTTACGCCGAACCGACGGTTGATTTCACCGCGATCAAGGTGCCGAAACCGGAATTTCCGCTTCTTTCACGAGACGAGCTCCTGACTCTGGCAAGGGAAAAGATCGGACGCCAGATTGTGGTGGTGGGGGGGACCACAGGCTCTGATGCGCATACCGTTGGGATCGATGCGATCTTGTCGATGAAGGGGATTCATGGAGACAAGGGATTGGAGTATTATCCCTGTTTCAAAGTGATCAACCTTCGGGCCCAGGTTTCAAATTCAGTTCTGATTGAAAAGGCGGTCGCGGCGAAGGCCGACGCGATTTTGGTTTCGAAACTGGTGACCCAGCAGGATCAGCATTTAAAAGATCTGAAAGAATTATTGGACTTGCTCAGAGAGGAAACCCGTCTGCCGGTGTACCTCCTGAAGATTGTTGGCGGGCCGCGCATGGATCATAAGATCGCCCGTCAGGTTGGCTACGATGCCGGATTTGGTGGGGGGACAAAACCATCAGAGGTGGCAAGTTATATTGTCCATGAACTTGTGAAAAGGATGAACCATGAAGGCAAGGAAAGGGTGGAAGGCCAGGATAAGGCTCCACCTAAGAAAAAAGGACGCTCACTACTCGGGTGGCTTGGTGGCGGGGGCGAAGGTTCTTAGGATATAGAAGCGCATAAATTAGACAATTAATTACAATAAGTTACAAGTTATAAACCTGTATTTTTTATTGATTATATTGATAAATAGGCCATTTGCGCTTATATATTCATTAACATGACTCGGATTCTCCTCCCAAGCGCTATTGGAGACGGTCGGCTGGACACACTGCTGCGGGTATTTTCAGAGATCAGGGTTTCAACAACAAAGAGGATCGATCTTGACTGGACCCGTGTCACGGAGATTTTGCCTGCTGGTTATGCCATTCTCGCTTGTCTCTTTGATGCCGCTGTAGAGCACAGCTGTCGGTTGGAGAATGTTTTTTTGAAAAAAAGATTTCACAAAATCCCCCTGATCCAGAACTTGATGAATATTTCACAATTCAAGAGTCTTCCTCGGCCTGGTATTCATGACTCTCGAGTGGATGATTTCATTTTGAGTGGAGGAGAGACCTCTCTAAATATGAATTTCATGGATCAGGTCGAAGCGAAATTTGGGAATCTTCTTTCCGAGGATTTGGCCTTCTCTTGCCGGCTTATTTTTAATGAACTGATGCAAAACAGCGTCGACCACTCCACAGCGGAGCGTTATTATGCCTATGCCGGTTCTTGGAAGACCGAGTTTCATATCGGAGTTCTCGACATGGGGATTACGATTCCCGCGAAACTGGAACAAAAATACTCCTGTGCTAATGACGTTGAGTATCTGATGCTTTGCCCTGAGGTTGGTATCAGTACGAGACGGCAAAGACTCGGGGGATTAGGGCTCAGTCATACCTTGGATTTGCTGAAAGGGCACCAAGGGAGACTTATCATGGTAAGTCGCGACGCCCAGATGAGGCGTTATTTTAAGAGACGACACATTGTGAGAGGCAGGCTCAAACACAGGCTGAACGGAACCTGGTGCTTTACGAGGTTTCCTTTATGAAAAAAATCAGCATCAAACAGGCATTTCACGATGATTACGTGTCCAGAGTTGCTGGTGAGAGATTGCGTCATCTCATTGTCGAATCGGTTCAAAATAAGGAATCTGTTTGTCTTGACTTTGAGGGTGTGGTGATTGCCAGCACTTCATTTTTTGACGAAGGAATTGCGAAGCTCGCCTTGGAGGGATGGGATCAGGAGCTTCTCAAGAAATGGGTCCGCTTTGAAAGAGTCAACACCCGCGATCGGAAAGTTATGGAAAGGGTGTGCGAGTTCCGGGGTCTAAAGATCGACTCTTAAAGGACGCCCATTACTCGGGTGGTGGGGGTGTTTCTCCGGGAGCTTTTCTCTCATCTGGTTTTTGTCTAGACGTAACAGAAGAGCAATTGCCCCTAGTGCTGCAATTCCAGTGAGAGTTATTTTTGTTGCCATATTCATAACAAACTCCTTTTTGTTTTAAGTGACGGATTGTTTATCGTTCGGGACCAAATAAAGTTTCCAAGTTATCACCCCATTCCATCACTTTTCGTACCCTTGAAAGGTACAGTCCCAGGTAGATTTTTTAGTCTTGGAGCCAGAGACTTTTTCCGATAGGGAGAGTTTATGCCCAAATCACGAATCGGTTGGAAAGCAACAATTCGCAAGAAACTAGCTCAAAAGGACGCTCACTACTCGGGTGGCTTGGTGGCGGGGGCGACAATACTTGAACTGTTCGGTGATGCGGCGACAGAACTCTGTCTCCGTGAGACCCGGGGAAAAGACGAGGGGCTTTTTTGTGCCTATTCCTCAGTTGAATTCCTGAAGCCGGTCTATGCCGGAGACACGGTCGAGGTCACTGCGAAGATCATTAAGGTAGGGAATACCTCCCGCACGATGCGGTTTGTTGCCAAAAAGTTGAGACCTCGCAGACAATGGGTGACGAAGGCGGTGGGGACTGTCGTGATCCCGTCTTTGAAGAACTAATCGGCCAGCGGAAATAATTTTTCGATCTGGGATCGATAGCGGGCCATCTCCTTTGCGTAGAGGGTCAAAGGCGGCTCATCTAAAATCGTTTTTTCCGAAAGAATCTTTTGGACCATCTGGAGGGCTGCTTTTTCTCTCAACTGGATTTCGTCGAGTTTCGGTGATTCTGCTTGAAGAGCAGCCTCGACCTTCATTTTTTCGAAATGATAGGCGAATTCTAATTCGCCAGGGGATGTCGAGGGATCGATACCGAGAAAATTGGCCATCAGATGATGTTGAATCTCCCAAAAAATTTGATCAAGCGTTTGTTGGAGAGAGCGTACGGTCTCAGGATCACGCATGGCGGTCGCAGGACGATACTTCGCCCAGATTCGAAAGGCGGTCTCGGCACGCTTGGGATCGCTTCGTGACCATCCGGCGATTTGCTGAAGGAGATACAGATTGAGATAGATCTCTTCGAGATGGGCCAACGTTGGATCCCCCTTGGAATACAACGCCGCCTCGAGGGCGCGATATTCAAAACCGAATTTCTCCGCGAGCCTTGCGCGGCCGATCTCTCGAGTGAGTAAAAGCTCCGCGAAAATTTCTGCGCTCGATGGAGGTTCACCCAGCTTTTGAAGCGCCTCTGTAATATTGTCAAGGGTGACAACAACCGTCCGGAACGGATCTCTGTAAACCAATTCCTTGGATGCATTGATCAGTGAATGAGGGGTTTTCAGGAAGAGGAAGCGATGGGGTCTTTGACCAATCAAGACCTCCCTTTCTTCAATCAATTCACCACTGAGAAGCCCCTTCTGCCCATCAAGCCCATGAATAATCAGAATCCGGTGTGGTGAGCCGACCTTTGCGACCCTGTTATTGATAAGGCTGCTTAAGTCTTCTTCATCGATTGAATAAGTTTTTTTCCGAAGTGGAACCTGTTTTCTTGTAGGGTCATCTATGATTTGCTGAATGACAACGAAGAGATCGAGTTCCGTCATCTTATTTTTGAAGTGGGTGACGGTCGCCGAGCTGGCAAGATCAACAGCGGTGCTGGAAATAAAGGACAAGACAAAACCGAGATACCGTCCAGCAGGTAGCGCCTTCGAATGGTGAAGGATGAGGGCTCCGGTGAGGGTCGCCAGACCTCCGGAAATTCCTTTCCAAACGGCATCCTCTTCTTTTTTTATCTGGGCAATTCCCCAGGCGGCGAGTCCACCGAATGTCAATCCAAAGATACCTTTCAGAAAAGGGGTTGCGGTGCAGAGTTTATAGAATCCATATCTTTTTGGAGAGAATCGGAAGAGAATCTCCTCGATCTCGCGTTCTTTTTTAAGAGAGAGGGCGCTTTTGTTGCCAAGAAAATGGGAGAGTGCAGGGATAAGAAGGGCTCGACTGACACTCGAGATCGGATCAAATACCATCTGCAAAGGCTATCGAATTGATCGAGAAATAGTTGTGCCCCTTTCGTTAAGAGTGTTATGGGGAGGCGGTGGAAAAGGTTATTATCACAGCAGCGTTGGTTGGGGCCGAGCTCACACGCGAACAAACCCCTTATTTGCCACTGACCCCCGACGAAATCGCCGAGGCGGCGAGACTTTCTGCAGAGGCGGGTGCGGCTGTCCTTCATATCCATGTTAGGGATGATCAGGGGAGACCCACGAACAGTGCGGGTCGGTTTCAAGAAGTCTTGCGGGAGATTCGTGAGAAATGCCGCCCGTGTCCGCTTTTGATGGTTTCGACCGGTGGGGCGGTTGGAGATTCGTTTCAGAGTCGCGCGGAACCTCTCGAGGCCGGTCCTGAGATCGCCTCACTCAATGCCGGATCGGTGAACTTCGGGGATGAGGTTTTTTCCAACCCGCTTCCGTTTATTGAATTCCTCGCGAAGCGGGAATTGGAGAAAGGGATCAAGCCAGAGATCGAGGTCTACGATCTCTCACACATTGAGACCGCTATCCAACTCATTGAGAAAGGGTTCATTAAGAAACCGGCCCAATTTCAGTTGGTGATGGGGGTTAAAGGTGGAATTGCGGCGACGGAGGAAAATCTGCGCCTCTTTGTTTCTCGTTTGCCGGCAGGGTCAAGCTGGACGGTCGCTGGTATTGGCCGCAATGAATTTCCGATGGCGGAACTGGCAATTAAATTAGGTGGAAATGTCCGAGTGGGACTCGAGGATAACATCTATCTCGAAAAAGGGGTTTTGGCGAAGGGGAGTCATGAGTTAGTCAAAAGGGTGGTCGAACTCGCTGATCGTTATCACAGAGAAGTCGCCTCGATTGAAGAGGCGAGAAAGATTTTATGCCTGGCATAGGCGTTGTTCTCAATCCTCATTCAAAGCGTTATCGAAAATATCCTCAAAGGCTTAAACGGATGGGGTTTATTGTCGGTGAGCGCGGCGCCTGCGCCGAGACCAACGACCACTACGACATCCGTCGGGTGGCCCAGGAGTTTAAGCAGAAGAATATCGATATCCTCGCGATTTCGGGGGGGGATGGGACGAATCATGTGACCCTCTCGACCTTTATCGAAGTCTATGGGGATCAACCTCTTCCCAAGGTCACTTTTTTAAGGGGAGGAACCCTCAATACGATCGCCTCGGCCTGCCATATCTATGGGACACCCGAAAAGGTTCTGACCAATCTCCTTTATAAATATCATGAAGACGAGCCTTTTGAAGAGACGACCATTCATATCATGCGGATTAATGGAAAGTACGGTTTCATCTGGGGGTGTGGCGTTATCTATAATTTTATGCGGGCCTATTATGCGAAGGGGCAGCCATCCCCCTTGCAGGCTGGCTGGACATTGGCAAGATCGATCGGTTCTGCCTTGATCAATGGTCCGTTTGCCTGCCAGATGTTTGAGAGGATGGATGCCGAGGTTCAGGTGAATGGCAAGAAGTGGGCGTTTAAGAATTATTCAGCGATTTATGCCGGTTCGATTGAGTTTTTGGGGCTCGGATTCCGGGTTTTTTATCATGCCCATGAGCCTCGCAAGTTTCATGCGGTTGGTTTTTCCCTCCCTCCACGTAACGTTCTTCCTTATGTGCCGCTTATGTTTTTGGGTCGTTCCTCCGGTTGTCCCAATCTGATTGAAGAGCCGGCTGATCGGATGCTGGTTCAGCTGGAAAAACCGGTCGGTTTTACGATTGACGGCGATATGCATCCCCCGACGGATCGGTTTGTACTTGAGATGGGGCCTCAACTCAAAATTATTGTTAGGTAACTGGCACACGATTTGCTTTATTAGTAGATAGGATGGTATCAAAGTTCATTATAATGATTAATAGGTTCATGTTCCCTCTCAAAATGATAATTTTTATCATTGTGATAACGACTGGGGGATTTTTGTCCTCTGGTTGCGAAGAGGACCAAGGCGAACCGCCAAACCCTTCGACTGTTCAGACACCCAGTGAACCATTGAGCGACGAAGATCGGCAACTTCAAGAGGCCCAGGAGGGGGGTCCTCATCATGGTCCCAAGCAGCCACCGCCGTTGACCGATCCCGAGGTCATCAAAGATTCAGGGCCTGAGGTCTTGAGCGCCTTTCCCCCGGAGCTTGATAAGGATGCCGATGGGGTTGTCGATGAGGCGTTACCGAATCGACCCGATCTCCCGATCGACAATTGCCCGAAATTCTTCAATCCCGAACAGGAAGATGAAAACAAAGACGGTATCGGCGACGCCTGCCAGTAACTTTCATTGAAAGCTGATTTTTATCATGATACGCCCCCAGCATGTCACTCGGTATCGGCCTTATCTCAGGCACATCGGCTGATGGGATTGATGCCGCGCTTGTCGATATTTCTGAAAGCAGAGGAAAAGTTCGAATTAAACTCCGATCCTTTGCCACCTATCCCTATTCCAAACCAATTCGAAAAAGAATCCTGGAGGTCTCGACTCCAAAAGGGGGGTCGACCGAAGAGATTTGTCTCCTCAATTTTGAAATCGGTGGGCTCTTTGCTGATGCGGTAAAGAAGATTTGTCGAAAGGCCCATCTCACTCTTCGGAAGATTGATTTCATCGGCTCACATGGTCAGACGATTGGGCATTTTGGGGAAAGAGGGACTTTACAGATCGGCGAGCCGTCGATTATCGCTGAAAGAACAGGGGTCACGACAGTCGCCGATTTTCGCCCCCGCGACATTGCTGCTGGAGGGGAGGGGGCGCCACTCGCCCCGTATCTTCACTATCTCTTGTTCTCTGATCCAAAAAGAAATCGAGTGGTGAACAACATTGGAGGGATCAGCAATCTCACCTTCCTTCCCAAAAGGGGTCGAATTGAAAAGGTCTTGGGTTTTGATACAGGCCCCGGGAATATGGTCATCGATGGGATTGTCGAGATTCTTTCCAAAGGGAAGAGGCACTATGATCAGGATGGGCGAATCGCGAGCCGCGGTTTCGTTTCCCTGAAACTTTTACAAAACTTGTTGAGACACCCCTTCATTCGAAAGAGGCCACCGAAGAGTGCTGGTCGTGAGGAGTTCGGAAAAATTTTTGTTAAAGATTTTTTGATGAGGGGCCGAGCGTTGAGACTGCGCGATGAAGATTTGATCGCCACCGCGACCGCCTTCACCGCTGCGTCGATCGCTGAAAACTATCGTCGTTTTATTTTTCCGAGAGCGATTCCAGACGAGATTATTTTTTGTGGGGGTGGGGTTCATAATAAAACCCTGATGCGGATGATTCGGATGGAGCTTCGTGGGGTTAAAACATCAACCTACGAGGAGCATGGGGTGAAGATCCCTTCGGATGCCGCCGAGGCGGTCCTTTTCGCGGTGCTCGGTTTCAAGGCTTTAAAAGGGGAGCCGACCAACATCCCCTCCGTGACTGGGGCTAGTCGTCCTGTTGTTTTAGGAAAGATCATTCCAGGAAAGAAAGTTTCACACGTCTCGTACTGAGATCGTTTTCGGCCTGACGGTAGCGATCCATCGTGCCGAGGTCATTCCAGTACCCTTCGTAAGGATAGCTGTAGACCTTTTCTCCAGCAGCAAGCGCAGGGAGATACCCCTGACGGACGATACAAGAGGGGCCTCGGTCTGGGAGGTAGGCCAAAAGCTTTGGCTCAATCACCTGCACACCGGTATACATCATCGTCTTCGTGCCGGATCCTTCCTCTGACTTTGCTGTGCCAATCGAGAGGATTCTTCCCCCGCGTCCGATTTCCAGCGGGCTAAACTCGGAATTTTCATCGCGTGTCCGAACGACCATTGTGGCGATTCCCTTTTTCCTCTGATGATGTTGAATGACTTTCTTGAGTGGCAGATCGATCAGGACGTCACTGTTGATAACGATGAGAGGTTCTCCGCGAAAAAACTCAGCGGCCTTTTTGATGCCACCCCCGGTTCCCAAAATTTCCTTTTCCCACGAATAACGAATCTTCATCCCGAATTGTGAACCGTTACCCAATTCCTTCTCAACCAATTCGCCCAGGTGATAAAGATTAATCACGACCTCATTGAGGCCGCTGGCCTTCAATAGTTTGAGGCTATAGAGGATCATCGGTGACTGGGCGACTACAAGAAGCGCCTTGGGTGTCGAAAGGGTTAACGGTCTTAACCTCGTTCCAAGACCAGCTGAAAGGATCATCGCCTTCATAGGTTAGATTGCTTGAAACTCTGGGACATATTTCCTCAGAACATTAAAAAGTGGACTCAATTCCGGCTGCCTTTCCAGCGCCTGCCGGACATAGGCGAGACTTGTCGGAATATGCTTCAAGAAGGAAGGGTTTTTTTTGACGCGATCAATATAAACAAAACGCCCCGCGTCCTTCAGTTTTCTTTGAATTGTTAGCCAATCAAACATTTTTTTAAATTGCCCTCGATCTTGCGTTGCCTCGATTTTTCCCTGGATTCGATCCAGATAGTAATTGATCAAATCCTCCACGAGCGACCATTCAAGCTCTATATACGAATCCCGCAAGAGGGCGACAAGATCATATTGAGGGGGGGCCAAAAGGGCGTCTTGAAAGTCAATCAATCGGAGCGTTTCCCCCTGGAGCATCAAATTCCGGCTTTGAAAGTCTCGATGGGTCAGGACATAAGGGAGGTCAGATAGGACTCGACTGATCTCTCTTGTTTTGACGGTGATCCCTTGCCGATCTTGAGCGACAACCTTTACCCCCGATCGTGATTCAATCCCATATTCCACGAAGTGATCAAACTCCCATTGGTAGAGGGTTTGATCAAATGATCGCTGAAAGGCGATACATTCTTTGTCTGGAGTTTGCGTCAAGGCCTGAAAATCAATGAGAAGGTCGATTGCGTTTCGGTAAAGTCCTGCTTTCTTCTCCAAGGAAAGTTCGCGAACTCGTTTTTCTACTGTATCATCTCCCAAGTCTTCCAGAAAAATTTGTCTTTTGACCGGGTCATATCCCAGGACCTCGGGGACGGGGATTCGGTGATTTCGGAGATAACGGGCGATGTTTAAAAAGGGGGGTTCCTGGGGAGTCGAATTTAAATTAGTGATTTCTTCTGAGGCGGAGGATTTTCCCTCCGGGAGTTGCATGATAATTCGTGTCTGTCCCTTATCATCGATTTCACGGAAATAGGTCCTGTAAGAGGCATCCCCATGCAATTTGACCATTTTCATGTGGGCAAACTGGAACGGCGACGCCTCGATGTCAATATATGGATTTTGTCTTGAAGACCCTTCCGGTGAAAGCGACGGATTTCTTGAACGAGCTCGGGACGGTCGAGCGGATGTAAGGTTTTTGCCAGAATATGGCAATACTGCCACGCGAGTTTGTTGGCGAGATCATAACGATTTCTGTCCTCAAGATTCATGGAGGGGACGAGATGGTAGTTTTCGAAGAGTGAAGCAGTGAGCCGATGACGGGCAGGATTTTTTTGTTGTTTCTCGAGGACGAACAAGCAGAGGACAAATTTATCGACCTCTGCCTGAAGTTCGAGCTCCAGCGAAGAGACGGATCTCTCCTGACTCCATCGGGTTAAGACAAAGAGGAAATGGCTTACCCCTTCTACCGCTGTACAAAAATCATCGAGATTATGAGGTCCAAGTTCCTCAAAAGGGGAGGTGACTTCTAGCCGTTGAAGAATCTCTTCGGCGATATAAAGGCCGATTTGAATTTCAGAAGGTTTTTCGATGACCAAAAGGGTTTCTTCGAGAGGGCGCCGAAAATGAGGATGGTTTAATCGAACTGTTTTTTCATTAATGAGATAGTCTTGTACCGAGTCGAGTTGAGGGAGACGATAAATTTCCTCGAATTTTTTTTGTATTTTATTCAGTGTGTTCATTGAGGTTTTGTGGGGACACCAGAAATTGCCAGAATCCCTTCTTCGGAGAGGCGTTGTTTGGCACGCTCACTTCCGGTTTTAAGCCACATTTCGTAGATTCGAAGAAGATCGCTGTTATTTAAAATTTCACTTTTTTCACTGACTTCAGAAAGGACATCGACATAGGAGACAAAACGCTTGGCAAGTTCTGTGTAAATCTCTTCGAAGGCCGGTTCTCGACTTAAGATATGGGAGAGATGATCGTAGGCCGATTCTCCCATCTGAACATAGTAGTCAACATTGACGAGCTGGCGTTTTAGGGAGTCGGGAAAAAATCCAACAGTAAATAAGGAGAGATCCCCAATCCGTTTCAGAAGTGGAATCCTTCGAATCGGTTCGACATCGAGTGCCTCGCTGAGGAGAAGGGCGAGCGCTTGCTGATGAAAACCGTCTGTTGTTTTGGCGTAGAGCTCTTCTGCCTTGACGTAATCCCCCAACAGTCTTACCAAGTAAAACTCAACCCCCTGAGGCGGTTTGAGGTTTTGGTGCCCTAGGGCTTCCTGAACCCGTTCCCGAAAGAACTCGATGGGGGTAAGTGACGTGATCTTCTCCCTCATCATTGGTTCCTATTATACGTGTTTTAAAAAAAACGGTGAAGGACTTTTTTTTAAGCAACTTTTGGAGGGGGAAGACGATACCCTAATCAGACATCGATCTTTGATCTTTAAAAGCTTGGGGTGGAGGTAGGAGAAAGGAGAAAGCTTCCACCCTCTAAATCCCCCATCTCCTTTCTCCATTTAAGGCCGTCCCTTCCGGGACGGCCTTATTATTTTTGATTGTTCCTGAACCCTTTAGCGACGATATAGACCTCTGAGGAGCTCTTTCGGGTCGATGGGGGGATGAAGAGCTGGACGTTGAGAAAGGCCTTTTTGAGTTCTGTTTTAAATTGTTCAAGCTCTTCCCCAGGGAAGATCTTGGCAACGAAATCCCCCTGTTCTCTTAAGACAAAATGGCAGAGTTTAAAGGCCTGCTTGGCCAGTTCGTAAGAGCGGTATTGATCCTGGAATTTGATCCCGGAGAGGTGGGGGGCCAAATCAGAGACAAGCAGATCGACGCGTCGACCGAGACCGGCCAAAAGTTGATTAGCGGTCGATTCATTTTGGATATCTCCCTGGATAAAGGTGGCATTTTTGGGGAGGGCAGAATTCATCTTCTCTATATCGACTCCAACGATCGCCCCCTGTGGGCCAATTTCCTGGGCAATAAACTGCAGCCAACCTCCCGGGGCACAACCGAGATCGACAACATGGATTCCAGGTTTAAGGAGTCGGAATTTTTTGTTCAGGTCTTCCAGTTTAAAATAGGCCCTCGATTTGAGACCCAACTTTTTTGCCTTTTGATAATAAAAATCCTTGCGTTGATAGCTATGCTTCGCCATGACGCTGCTTATAGGAAAAAACGATTGCAATTTCAAGAGGTTGATTAGTCAGAACAAAGAGAGATTTTTTGGGGGGTCTGGGTCTTTCCAGGAGACTGGGATCTCTATTTTTGAGGTTTTATCCTTTGAAAAGTAATAGAGTCTCCCAAACTTCTTCCCAAACTCATAGAGATCCTTCGTCAGACGAACGTCATCCAGACAGTATTTCTTGAGGCGCTCCCATTCCCCCCGTTTAAAGAACTCAATCGCCTCCAAACCATGACCGCTTTTGCCTTCACCCAAGGTTGCCTCGGCGAGGCTTTGAAGACTGATCCGATGACCAACCGCTTTTTCGACCTCTTCCAGGAGGTCAAGTGCTGGCAGATCGGCAAGTTTCAGGTTTTTAAAGTAGGGTTGTAGGACAGGGAAGTCGAATCGCTTGATGTTAAAACCGATGACCCGCGGTGCTTGGGACAGAAGCGGTTCGAGACGACCTAACTCGGATTCAAGGTAGCTTTCATATTGGTCCTGATCATAGCGAAAGATTCCGGCCAGAGAGACTCCGAGGGCGCCAAGGTTCTCCCTCCCTCCCACGTCATCGAAGCTTTTTTGCGTCTCAAGATCGAGGACAATCTGGTTCATTTCACGTTACCGATCTCCGGTTTTATTTCCTTTTCGATAATCTTATCAAGATCTTCTTCTTTAATTTGGGAATACCAGCGCCCTTCAGGATAGACAACGATATTGGGCCCTTGGGCACAGATATCCAGACAGCCACTGCGCGAGACCCGAATGACCCCACTTAGGCCATTTTTTTTGACGTAATCTTTAAGTTTTTTGACATACCCATCCCCCATGGCGTGGGGACCACAGCAGATTTCGCCGTTTTCCCGAACGTTTTCACACACAAAGATGTATTTCTTGAAGGCTGGTTTTTGTGTTTTCATCCGGCACATGTTTCCATTAACCACCTCTTTCCGTCAACGACCTTGACTCAACCTATTGAAAGGAGTAGCATTTTTTGAAGTTTCCTATGCTTTCTTTAAAGAGTTTTTATGTTGGGACGAGTCGTGAGGTGGATGTCATCAATATCGGACATGATGTCAGGGGGTTTGTTCGCGAGGCAAAGATTGAGAATGGGTTGGTGACCGTCGCCTGCCGTTTGCCGGGAGGGGGGGTGGCCCTGCTGACAACGGATGGGAAGGCGGTCCAGCAGATACGGGAGCAGGTCAAGAAGGATTTTTCCCAGTCTTTATCTGCAGGATTTAAGTATCTCCTCCCGCCGGCGCTTTCTGTCCCGATTGAAAATGGAAAGATGATCTTTGAGCCTTGGCAGGATCTGTACCTTGTTGATTTTGAGGCATCAGGTCGAAGGCGGGAGGTTGTCATACAGATCTTTTCAGAGCCGAAGGAGCAGGCAGGGGCTCCAGGGAAGGGAGCGAGGAGATGAAGCGGGTTTCACAGAAAGGGGATGTGGTGCGGCTTCGTTTCGATGACAACGGCTTAGCCAGGAATCTCTTCGGGATTCAGGATCAAAATTTAAGGACAATCGAGAAGAGACTGGGTGTCCATATCAATGTCCGTGGTTCCGATGTCAGCGTCCAGGGGGATCATGGGGAGGTCACTCTGGTCGAGAGGCTTTTGACCGAACTTTATGGAATGGCCAAAAAGGGATTTCCGGTCCATGGTGCCGATGTGGAACGGGCGATTCAGGTCTTTTCGAAGAACGAAAATGCCCGTCTTCAAGACCTTCTCGAAAACAGTATCTTTGTCCCGTTTCGCAATAAGGTTATTGTCCCGAAGGGGATCAACCAACGGGCCTACATGGAGGTGATCCAGAAGAACGATTTGGTCTTCGGGATAGGGCCGGCCGGGACAGGGAAGACGTACCTCGCGGTGACAATGGCGGTCATGTCCCTTACGAGGAAGGAGGTTGCCCGGATTATTCTTTCAAGGCCGGCGGTCGAGGCTGGGGAGAAGCTCGGATTTCTTCCTGGGGATATTTATCAAAAGATCAGTCCCTATTTGAGGCCACTCTATGATGCCCTCTGCGAAATGATGGAGTATGAGAGGGTCATGAAGCTTGTTGAGACGGGGGTGATCGAGGTCGCTCCCCTCGCTTATATGCGAGGGAGGACACTCAATGACTCTTTTATTGTTCTGGATGAGGCCCAAAACTGCACGACGGAGCAGATGAAGATGTTTCTGACGAGGCTTGGGTTTAATAGCAAGGCTGTCGTCACGGGTGATGTGACCCAGGTCGATCTTCCTCATGGGGCCCGTTCAGGGTTGATCGAGGCCGAGCAAATTTTACAAGGAATTCGGGGGATCGGTTTTCAGTATTTTGATGATCGGGACGTTGTTCGACACCCGCTCGTGTCGGAGATTGTGAGGGCTTATGATAAGAATAAGAATGGAATGGGTCTCCAAAAATAAAGGATTTTTGGGGGATTTTCTTCAGAAGAGACAATTGTGGGTGAATATCTGTCTCTTGGCTATTTTCGCGGCGCTCGCCTCTCTTGCGATGAATTTTTCTTGGGGGCGGTATCCGTCAGGCATCAGGGCGGGGGCGATCGCTTCTCGTGATATTCGTGCTGACCGTGATTATGAAATTATTGATGAAGAGGCGACTGAAAAACTTCGCCAGGAAAAACTAAGAGGAATTCTCCCTGTTTTTGACTGGGATGATCGAGCGATTCCCTTTGGGCGGAATACAAAACTCGCCCTCAAAATTGTTGCTGATAAGAGTGTCGTTGCTTCGTGGTTGGAGAGTGGTGTCCTGATCAATCCTTTTTCTCAACCGACAACCGAGCCGACTTTCTTCAAGGAATGGCGGGAGGTTTTCACACTTGAGGAGGCGAAAAAGAGATACCCCTCCCTAAAGGAAATTCGTCCAAATTTGGTTTTGAATCAGAAAGAAACCGAAATCCGAAAGGAAAAGGTCCTTCAGGAGATTCGTGATGTTGTCATCAAGGTGCAGAGGGGAGAATCGATTGTCCGGAAGGGAGATCGGATCGAACCCTGGCATGTGAAGGTGATCGGTGGAATTCAGTCTGAAAAGGGGAAGACTCAAATCAAAGTCCGTTGGGTCGGAACATTTGGTTTTACTTTTTTGTATATTGGCCTGCTTATTTTGACAGCGCGCATTTTTCCGAAGCGTTTTAAGCCAACCCGGTCTGATTTTGTTTTTCAAGGTGTTTTAATCCTCCTGCTTCTGATGGTGGAGAGGATTTTTCTCTATTTTGCCGGAGGCATTCGGGAGCTTCTGCCTTTTGAGGCGCCGATTTCTGCTTTTTATGTTCTTCTCCCGATAGTCGCAGGACCGATGATTGTCCGACTGGCGCTTTCGGCGGAGGCGGCACTTCTTTTTAATTTTGGGATAGCGGCGTTGGCCAGCCTGCTTCTGGAAAACAGTATCATTTATGCGCTCTATTTTTTGACCGGTGGAATTGCGGCTGTCTGGTTAGGGCATCAGGTGAAGAGCCGCGCTCAACTCATGAGGGTCGGTTTTCAAGTCGGCCTTTTGAATGTCGGCATCCTTTTTATGCTGAATCTTGCCAATACGACTTCCTTGGGGGGAGGGATTTTCCCTACAGACAATCTTCCTGTTTTTCTCGCCTTTGCGCTTTGCGGAGGGATTGCCAGTTCGATAACAACATTGATCCTCCTGCCGATCGCAGAATCGCTTTTTAACTATATAACGCCGATCAAGCTCCTCGAGTTTGGAAGTTTGAATCACCCACTTCTTCGAGAGATGATTGTTCATGCCCCCGGAACCTATCACCACAGTCATATGGTTGGAACGTTGGCCGAGGCGGCCTGTGAGGCGATTGGAGCGGATGGACTCTTTGCCCGTGTCGCCTCTTACTTCCATGATATTGGGAAACTGGCCAAGCCCCCTTACTTTATCGAGAACCAGCGAAGTGGGGAGGATCGGCATTCCACGCTTTCTCCCTCAATGAGTGCGCTGATTATCACGTCTCATGTCAAAGAGGGGATGGAATTGGCGAAGAAGTATAATCTGCCCAAACGGATTATCGATATCATCCCCCAGCATCAGGGGACAAAGTTGATCACCTATTTTTATTCCAAGGCGAAGCAGACAGAAAATCCGGAGATGCAAACGGTCGATGAGCGACACTATCGATATCCCGGGCCGAAGCCGCAGACCCCGGAGGCGGGTGTTATTCTCCTGGCCGATACGGTCGAGGCCTCAACCCGCGCCTTGAAAGATCGAACAACAACCCGTCTCGAAGAGGTCGTTCGCAACATGATCAACAAAAATTTTGTTGACGGTCAGTTGGACGAGTGCGAGTTGACCTTGAAAGATCTTGAGGTGATCGGGAAGGTTTTTGTCCGTATTCTGGTTGGTATTTATCATCAACGGATTGAATATCCTGAACTCCCTCGGGCTGTTTCGAGCAATTTAAGCGTCGTTCCTTCCCATGTTGATAAATATACTCAACCATCACCCCTCAAGGAAGATTCCCTCTCAGAGGGTCCAAAGCCTCCTTCAAAAACTGGCACGCGTTTCAGGCCTGAATAGGGAGGAATTGAACGTTGTTTTTTTGAGCGATCGGAAAATTCGGATCTACAATCGGAAATATCTCGGGCATGATTGGCCGACGGATGTGATCGCCTTTTCATATCCCCCCTTTGCAGAACTTTTGATCTCACTCGACACCGCAAAGCGTCAGGCCAGAGAACTTGGCCATCCTTTTTTTCACGAAATCAAGATTCTCCTGATTCATGGTCTTCTCCATTTGATCGGTTATAAGGATAAGAAGAAAAAGGATCAAAAAGAGATGTGGGCGGAGACGGAAAAACTACTGAAAAAGGTCAAGGGGGCCTGATGCGGGCAGCGATTCTTTCCGGAATTTTACTGAGCCTTTCACTACCAGCCCTGTTTGGCAATTTTCCCCTTCATCTGGGTGAACTCGCCTGGATCGGTTTGGCCCCGCTTTATGTCACTCTCGCTTCGGAAGAAAAACCTGGAGCGGGTTTGTGGAAAGGGTTTTTGTGCGGTTTTCCCCTCTATGGGATTTCACTTTATTGGATCTTCATCGCGCTTCATATCCATGGCGGGATTTCGGTCTTCTTTAGCCTGCTCGCCCTTTTTCTGCTGGTGGGTATTTCATCTTTTTATCTTGGCGGGGCGATGGCCCTTGCGATTTTCCTGAAAGGGAAGGGATTGCCCCTTGCTTGGGCATTTTCCCTCTCTTGGCTTTTTCAAGACTGGCTCAGGAATTATTTTCCTTTTGGCGGTTTTTCCTGGTCAAGCCTCGCTTATAGCCAGGGAGAAAGGTTAAGTCTCCTTCAGATTGCCGATCTGGCCGGACCTTATGGGGTGACTTTTCTGATTTTGATATCGAATATCCTTATCGGAGAGGTTTTTGTTTTTCTGAAGAAAAAAGAAAAACCCCCTTATCTCCTCGCGATTTTTTTTACTTTATTGATTTGCGGGACTCTCCTTTATGGAAAATTTCGCTCAAATCAGATTCGCCATGGGATGACATCACTCCCCGAGAAGAAATTGTCTCTTGTCCAGGGGAATGTCCCCCAGAGCCAGAAATGGTTGCCCGATAATATTGAGGAGTTGATTCAGGGCCATCTCGAACTTTCTCAAAAGGCTGAGAAGGAATATCAGCCAGATCTTATCATCTGGCCGGAGGCCTCTTACCCGGCCGTGATGTCGCACGATGTTTCACGGTTTAATCTGATCGATGTTTTGAAAACCCCCTTGCTGATGGGGATAGTCAGTTATTCGGGGGTTGTTCCTGATGAATGGCCTCCTCCTCCGGGATGGGAATTTCACCTCTATAATAGTGCGATGGTGATCCGACCGGGGGGGTATCTGGAGGCGATGTATCACAAAAATCACCTTGTCCCGATGGGGGAGTATGTCCCGCTCTCAGGGTTTTTCTTTTTTATCCAGAAGCTGGTTCCGGGGCTTGCCGACTTTACCCCAGGGGATGGGTTTAATCTCCTCGAGGTCTCAGGGATGAAGATCGGGACAACGATCTGTTATGAAGATCTCTTTCCGGAAATTTCAAGACGCTTTGTTCGGGAGGGGGCCGATCTTTTGGTCAATCTGACCAACGATGCCTGGTACGAAAAATCGTCCGCGGTCCTTCAACATGTCGAGTTCTCGCGCTTGCGTGCGATTGAAAATCGTCGGTATCTTGCGCGTGCCACGAACACCGGTGTGACCGCGATCTTCGATCCGCTTGGGAAGGAGGTCGCTCGTGCCCCGCTCTTCGAACAGACGGTTCTTTCGGCACCGATTCGTCTTGGTGGGCCAGCGACGGTTTATGGCCGCTATGGGGATTGGTTTGTGTACATTTGCCTGCTGGCGACGGTCTTTTTTGTCTTGACAAAATTGCGGATGAGGTAAGTTTGTTCGCGGGGGAAATTCAGTGTCAAACCGAAGCGAGACGGTCCCTTCTGCAGCGAGCCGACTGATCACCATTTTTTCCCGATTTGCGGGTGTTCCATTAAAATACGATCCTGGCGAGTCACATCGAGGACGAATCGTCTCCGAACATCCTTTTTCAGAGAGACCGTATAACGCCACCACTTTCACCATTGCCGAGACGGGGGAGGATTTATATCTGCTTGGCGGTCGAGAGGTCGGTCGTTCTCGATTTTTGGCAGGGGTTTTTGTGCCGCGAGCGGTAGGGGAGGAGATTTGGGTTCATAAGAGGGGTTTTCTCGAGACGGTTGCCGGTGATCGGCGAAACTTCGATGTTCGCCTGACCTACGGGGCTACGGAGGGAAGACTTGATCTCCAGGAGGTCATGATCACAAGGACGCGGTTTCGAAAACCACCGCTCAGAATTTATGTCGATCTCTCCACTCCAAAGCATGCCTATCTTGTCGCTCGGGGACGCCGGATCGGACATTTAAATTACAGAATGGAAGAGAACCTTCTCCATCTTTCTGGTGATGTTTTGGATCGATTTCTTGGGATGGGGGGGCCGACAGTGACTGAGGCGACTGTAACGCTTCCGAATATCGGTCGCCTCCCTTCACGAGGGCGGGTTCGTGCAATGCGGCTCCTGCAGAGGACGATCAGCGGCCTCACATTCGCTACGAAGGCACGATTTGGAAACCCGGTTGGGTGGACGGAGACAGCCCTCAAATCGAAGAGCCTGCCGGGGGTGGTGACGGTGATGGCGATGGGGCTGGGAACGCTTCTTATGACGGGAGTTATAAATAGTTTGTCAACGAGCGTTTAACTTTGATAGGGAGAATCCCATGGGCCGTGAACTCAAAGAAGCGCTGTCGCAGATCCAGCTAAAACTCGAGCCACTCCGGAGGCGGCTTTGACCTCCCTACCAGAGAAAAGCGTCTCCAGGAATTAGAAGAAAAAACCCACGATCCAAACTTTTGGAACGATGCCCGTCTCGCTGGACAGATCTCCCAAGAGGCGACCCGTCTCAAAGAAGAGATTCAGAATTGGCGGGTGATCGAGTCCCAAGTCTCCGATCTGCAGGCGACGATCGATCTCCTGATGGAATCCGATGATCCGGAATTATCGACAGAGGCTCAGACAAAGCTCGCAAAATTAGAAAAAGATCTTGCCGATATCGAATTCCGCCAGATGCTCTCCGGCGAGCATGATCCGAAGAACGCGATCCTTTCGATCAACGCCGGCGCTGGCGGTACGGAATCGTGTGATTGGGCCGAGATGCTTCTGCGGATGTATCGGATGTGGGCCGACAAACATGGGTACAAAAATGAAGTGCTCGACTTCACTCCCGGTGACCAGGCTGGGTTTCGTTCTGTGACGATGACGGTCGAGGGGGCGTATGTCTATGGCTATCTGAAGGCGGAGATCGGCGTGCATCGATTGGTTCGGATCTCCCCGTTCGATGCGAACAAGAGACGGCATACGTCGTTCGCCTCTGTGTTTGTCCTGCCCGATGTGGAGGCGGAGATCGATATTGAGGTGAAGGATGCCGATCTCCGGGTCGATACCTTTCGTTCGAGTGGGGCAGGGGGGCAGAAGGTCAACAAGACCGACTCCGCGGTTCGACTCACTCATCTTCCTACAGGAATTGTTGTTGCCTGTCAGAATGAACGTTCTCAGCATCGAAACCGCGCGACTGCGATGAAGGTCTTGAAGGCGAAGCTTTATGAACTGGAGATGGAAAAGAAACAGAAGGAACGGGACAAGATCGAGGCGGGGAAGGCGGCGATCAACTTCGGTTCCCAGATCCGCTCGTATGTCCTGCACCCGTACCGTCTCGTGAAAGATCATCGGACGGACTATGAGATCGGGAATGCCGATTCGGTTTTGGACGGCGAGATCGATCCGTTTATTAAGAGTTATCTTCTTCAGGGCTAAATTGTTCTCTAGTTCTTTTCTTGACTTAACCCTGGAAAAACAGGATTTTTCGGCACCAAATGTCACTTGAAGAGGAATACCAGAACCGCCTGAATCGCCTTCGATCCCTGAAGGAGAAGGGGGTCTCCCCGTATCCCAACCAATTCAAGGTGACGCATACGGCGTGTGATGTGGTGGTCCGTCATTCCCGCTTGAGTGGAGAAGAGTTGGAAAAATTGGAGGAAAAGTTTGCGATTGCGGGGCGAGTCATGGCGATCCGCGCCTTTGGAAAGTCGGCCTTTCTGAACCTCAGGGATCGGACCGGCCAGATCCAGATTTTTGTCGATCAGAAGGGGCTGACGCCGGAGATGTTCGGGCTCTATCAGATGCTCGACCTCGGGGACTTTGTTTTTGTCCGTGGGAAACTTTTCCGGACCAAGACGAATGAACTGACCCTTCGTGTGGAAGAGTTGCGGCTCGCTTCAAAGGCGTTGCGACCGCTCCCGGAAAAGTGGCATGGGTTACAGGATGTCGAGGTTCGTTACCGCCAACGGTACCTCGACCTGATCGCGAACGAAGCGGTCAAAGAGGTTTTTCTGAAGCGGAGTCGGATCATCCAGATGATCCGCGAATTCCTGACCTCGCGCGAGTTTGTGGAGGTGGAGACGCCGATGATGCAGACGTTGCATGGGGGCGCAGCGGCGCGGCCGTTTGTCACGCACCACAACACCCTCGATCTCGATCTTTATATGCGGATCGCACCGGAGCTTTTTCTGAAAAGGCTCGTGGTCGGTGGTTTTGAACGGGTCTTCGAGATCAATCGTAATTTTCGAAATGAGGGGATCTCGACGCAACATAACCCGGAATTCACGATGCTCGAGTTTTATCAGGCGTATGCCACTTATGAAGACTTGATCCAGCTCACCGAAGAGCTTTTTGTCTGCCTCTCCACGGCCCTTTTTGGGAAACCCTCTTGTCCTTATCAGGGGAAGGAACTTTCGTTTCAAAGGCCATTTGTGCGGATGACCCATGCCGAGATGATGAAGAAGGGGGAGCAAAATTTAATCCAGCCGACCTTTGTGACCGACTTTCCACTTGCCGAGTCTCCGTTGGCGCGGAAAAACGACAAAAATCCGGAGACGGTTGATCGGTTTGAACTCTACATCGCCGGGATGGAGGTGGCGAACGCCTTCTCCGAGCTCAACGATCCGATCGACCAGGCAGAGCGCTTCCGGAATCAGGTGGAGGCGAAGCGGCGAGGGGATGAAGAGGCGATGCCGTATGATGAGGATTATATCGTCGCGCTCGAACATGGAATGCCACCGGCCGCCGGGGAGGGGATCGGCATCGACCGTCTCGTGATGCTTCTGACCGACCAGCCCTCGATTCGCGATGTGATCCTTTTTCCGCTGTTGCGACCCATTGGTAAAAAGCCTGACTAATGACATCCTATGTCTCTAGAAACATTCCTCGCCCGCCGTTACCTCTCCACTCATCATAAACCGCTTTTCGTCTCGATCCTCACCTGGATCAGTCTTGCCGGCATGGCGATCAGTGTCTTTGCCCTTATTTTTGTGATCGCTGTGATGCAGGGGTTCGAGAAGGACTTTCAGGAGCGGATCGTTGGTTTTAAGGCGCCCCTCATTCTGACAGGAAAGATTGATCTCGATTGGAAGAGGCTTGAAGAGGAGATCCGTGGTCTCGATCGCCGGATTCAGGATGTTAAATTGTTTGTTGAAGGGGAGGCGGTGCTTCAGACAGAGATGGGGGGGGCTGCGGGGGTCAAAGTCAAGGGGATCAGAGGGCTTCCCTCTGTCGGTCGGCGCGGACATCTTGAAACCACTGAGCCACTCAACCCTAAAGAAATTCTGGTCGGTCGTGAACTGGCGCTCTCGTGGGGGATCGATCCTGACCTCGATGAGTCGGTGCGACTGGTTTTTCCCTTGGGAGAGGTCGGTCCCACAGGGGAGCTTTTGCCGACTTCCCGGACATTTACCGTCATGGGACGGTTTTGGTCCGGCTTTTATGAATATGACAACAAGTATGTCTTGATGACCTATGAAGATGCGCTGAATCTTTTGGGAGATCATGCTCGGACCGGTCTTGAAATCTGGCCTGTCTCGATCGATTTTGTTGATTCCATTCGGGACAGGCTCAAGACATCCCGAATAGAGGAAATTCAAGACACCTCCTTGACCACCTGGAGGGATCAGAACCCAAAACTTTTCGCAGCACTGAAGCTCGAACGGTACGGGATGTTGTTCCTTCTGGTGATTCTTCTTTTTATCGCCTCCTGCACTGTTTTTGGTTTGATCTCACTCACCGTGATGGAAAAAATCCAGGACATGGCGGTTTTGAGGACCTTGGGGCTATCAGCGAATCGTGTGCGAAGGATTTTTCTGCTGAAGGCGGCAAGCCTCGGTCTTTTGGGAGATTTGATTGGAGGTTTTTTCGGGATCACGGCGGTCATTTTATTGATTCGATACCCTTTTCGTCTCCCCACCACCTATTATGTCGATTATCTCCCGGTGATTCTTGACTGGGGCTCGATCCTTTTTGTCATGGCATTGGCCCCTTTTCTGTCGATTGTAGCTGCGTTGTATCCTGCATCGCAGGCGGTCAAAGGGTCTCCCATCGAGGTGATCCGCTATGAATAGTGTTGTTTGGCTCGCCGTTCGGTTTTTGTTTCCCAAACGTGAAAACCGGTTTCTATCGGTAGCGACGTTGGTGGCGATACTGGCTGTTGGCTTGGGGGTTGCCTCGCTGCTGGTTTCCTTGTCGGTCATCAGTGGTTTTCAAAAAGTCTATAAGGAATCAATTTTAAAATTTAATTCACATCTTGTCCTCACGTCAGGTGGCGAGATTGAAGACATTCATGCGGTGATCAAAGTGATCCCCGAGGAGATGAAGAAGGAGATCGTTGGCTGGCATCCCTTTATTTATCGGGAGGGGATGATGATCGCTGGCCAGGAGTTGCGTGGCGTTGTCCTGAAGGGGGTTGATTTTGAGAAAATTAATCTCTTTTCACATCTCGAGATCGTTCGTCAGGCTTCGTTGGATGGCAAGTTGAGCGGAATCTTTTTGGGGAAAAAATTGGCCGAACAACTGGGGGAGGGGATTCGAGAAGTCCGTTTTCTTTTTCCACGTTCTTCCCGAAAGGAACTGATCCACCGCTTTCAGGTTCAGGGGACTTTTGAGTCGGGGATGTATGATTACGATTCGTCGTTTGCCTTTATTCCTTTGGAGGAGGCCCAGAAACTCTTTCAGCTCGGTACAGGGGTGACCGGAATCGAGTTTTGGCTTCAGGATCCAGATCGTGCCTTTTATTGGGCCGACTTTTTGAAAGGGGATCCTGAATTTCCTTTTTTTGTCATGACCTGGAGGGAGATTAATGAAAATCTTTTCCGCGCCCTCGAAACAGAAAAGGTCGTTTTCTTTATCCTGATGGTTGTCTTGACAGCGGTCGCCTCCTTCAATCTCCTCTCCTCTCTGATCATGATGATTCTGGAAAAAAGGCCGCAGATTGCGGTGCTCCGAGCTGTCGGGCTCCCCTGGTCCCGGATAAGAAAAATCTTCCTTTTCAATGGTCTTTTGATAGGTTGCGCGGGTCTTTTTATCGGTTTTGCGTTGGGATCTGGTCTTCTGTTTTTCCTGAAGCGGTCAGAGATGATTTTACTCGAGCCCGAGGTTTATTTTGTGAGCCGAGTTCCTGTGGTCTTGAGTGGGATCAATATCATCCTCGTCGCGGGTGTTGGTTTGGGGCTTGTTGGATTGGGATGCTTGTTGACGCTTCACGGGCTGAATCGGCTCCCGATCCTAAGGGCATTGGTGGAGAAATGAATTCAGAAATTTTAATCGAGGCAAAAGGAATCAAGAAATCCTACTGGCAGGGAGAGGTTGAAACGCCCGTGCTTAAAGGGGTTGATGTTGTTGTTGCCAGAGGGGCTCAAATGGTCATTACGGGGGCGTCGGGGGCAGGTAAGAGTACGTTGCTCCATGTCTTGGCCTCTCTGGATCCTCCGACAGGTGGTTCGGTCTTTTTTCAAGGATCTGACCTTTACCAGAAGGCGGATCAGGCTCTCTCCGAACTTCGGAATCGGGAGATCGGGTTTGTCTTTCAGTTTCACCATCTGCTGCCGGAGTTGAATGCCCTCGAGAACGTGATGCTCCCGCTCCTTGTTCGTGGAGAATCCCGGCGTGCCATCCAGGATCGGGCGAAGGGGGTTCTTGCGGAGCTCGGTCTTGAGTCCCGGTTGCGGCATCGTCCCTCTGAATTGTCAGGGGGAGAGCAGCAGCGTGTTGCTGTAGCGCGTGCGATTGCGGGAAGGCCTTCGCTTCTTTTTGCCGATGAGCCGACAGGGAATCTGGATCGTGATAGTGGGGATCGACTCGTCGAATCCCTTCTGGAGCTTCATCGGAGAGAAGGGATGGCGCTTGTCGTTGTGACCCACAATGAACGGATGATGAACTGTTTTCAATCAAAACATCTCTTGAGTGACGGGCGACTTTCTTGAGGTCCATTTTATTTCTTCATTTTTTTGTTTTGGCGAGCCTGCTTTCCCCTTTCAACCTTTTGGCTCAGAGTGAATCGGGTGGTGGTGAGAAGATTGTCGGGATCCAGGTGGTGGGGAACCAAGGGGCGGAGAGAGAAGCGATCCTCGCGACGATTCGATCCCGTACGGGTCAGTTTTTTTCCCGTTCCAGGATTCGAGAAGATATCGCCGCTCTCTTCAAAATGGGGGTTTTTGACGAGATCCAGGTGGAGCAAATCCGTCGTGAAGGAGGGATTGTTCTCATCTATCGGGTTGTCGAGAAGACGAATATTACGAAGATCGTTTTTAAGGGGAACAAAAAGGCAAAAGAAGACAAGCTTCGAGAACTCATCGATCTCAAGTCGTATACCTCTATCGATGCAGGGAAGTTGGCGGCCTCTGTTCGCAAGATCCGGACGCACTACGAAGAAGAGGGATACCAATTGGTTAAAATTTCGACCGAATACAAGCCGGATCCGGAGTCGGGCGGGCAGGAGCTGATTTTTCATATCAATGAAAATGAGCCGATCCGGCTCCGCCGTGTACGGTTTATTGGGAACAAGGCCTTTTCCGATAAAAACCTTCGAAAACTTTTGAAGAGCAAACAGAAGTCCCGGTGGTCGTGGCTGACTTCGAGCGGTAAATACAAGGAGGAATTGATCCAAAGGGATATCGCCTTTCTGATTTATCATTATCAGAATCACGGCTACCTCAAGGTGAGGGTGACGGCGCCGCAGGTTTATCTCTCAAAAGATCGAAAATGGCTCGATTTGACCTTCCATGTTACCGAAGGGGTTCCGTATACGATCCGTACCGTCGATATTCAGGGGGATCTCCTGACGACGCGGCAGGAGCTGATCAGCGGTCTCAAGACGAAACCGAACCAACTTTACTCTCGGGAAAAGCTCGAAGAGGATCTCCAGCGTTTTTCCGCCCTCTACGGAGATCAGGGGTATGCCTTCGCCCTGATTAATCCCCATATCGAGGCAGACGATGAGAGCCGGACCGCCGATATTACCTTTTTGATTGAAAAGGGGAAAAAGGTCACGATCGAGAAGATCAATATCTCCGGCAACAACATCACGCGTGACAAGGTGGTCCGTCGCGAGCTCCTTGTGAAGGAGAATACGCTTTACAATGAAACCCGTCTTCGCGAGTCGAGGCGTCGGATCGAGGCGCTCGGTTTTTTTGAAGAGGTCAATTTTGCCACCCCCCGAGGTTCTTCGGATGATCAGATTGTCCTGAATATTACCGTGAAGGAAAAGCCGACGGGGACGTTTACGATCGGCGCCGGATTTTCTTCCGCTGAGAATTTTATCTTTAACGCGGCGATCGCCAAAAATAATTTCTTTGGTTACGGGGTTAGTGGCCAGCTTTCCATGGAGCTTTCTTCGAAGAGAAAGCTCTTTATCTTGTCCGCGGAGGATCCCTACTTTCTGGATACAAACTGGATCCTGGGGGTTTCCGGATTTCGGACTGAAAATGTCTTCAGTGATTTTGACCGACGATCTTTCGGGGGATCCCTCACATTGGGACACCGGATTTTCGACTATTCCTCTTTTCGTTTCATGTATCAGATTGAAGATGTCAGCCTCGGAGATTTTCGAACAACCGTTCCGGCAAAATTCAACCAGAACCTCTCCGGTCTTTCTTCCAGTGCTACGGTCTCCTTGCAGCGGGATACCCGAAACAATCGCCTCTTCCCCTCGTCAGGGATGTTTCAGAATGTTGCCGGTGAGTTTGCCGGACTCGGGGGGGATAACCGATTTGCGCGGGTGACCGAGAATTTCCGTTATTATCAACCGATCTGGAAGGATTATGTGGTGGGTAAACTCAATGTGACGATCGGTAATATCTCGAGTCTCGACGATAACCCTGTCCCGCTTTTTGAGAGATTTTTTATGGGAGGAATTAATTCACTTCGTGGCTATACCCTTCGTTCCATCGGGCCGTCGGTTCAGATCCCTTCCACACCCGAGGGAGGGGACAGTCAGTTTATCTTCGGAGGGAACAAGATGCTTCAGTTGAACCTCGAGCTCGAGCTCCCTCTTTATATCCCCGCAGGATTCAAGGCGGTGACCTTTATGGATTCCGGTCAGGCCTACTCCGAGGAGCAGAATATTTCGCTGACAACGCTCCGCTATAATTATGGCTTCGGTTTTCGCTGGAATTCACCGGTTGGGCCGCTCCGTTTCGAATGGGGGATTCCGATCAAGAAGCAGGCGGGGGACGATCCGGTCGTCTTCAACTTCGCCATCGGGTCGTTTTTTTAACGTTTTTACGCAACTGTCTTGATCTTTTGTCGAGGAACCGATTGAAAACTAGGGGGTGGGGCTATGTCGACAATTTCACCGTCTGAGCTGGTTCAGTCACTTTTTCACAAACTTGGTTGGAGCGACGTGACAGCGCCTCCCTTGCCACCGGCCTCTCCGACAGATGAAGTCACCTGGCTATTGGATCTGGACGAGTTTGGAGGGGAACGCGGAAGCAAGCTAAAAATCTGGAGTGGAATCTGTAGGGGCGAGACCTCGCTTGAGGTTGAATTTCTTCGAAGACCACATCCAGATTTGCCCGGGAGATGTGTGGCGTCAGTTATTTTCGGAGAGGGTCATGACTATGTCGCTCTGAGAAAAATGGCCTATCAAGGAGTTGAGCTTGTTGGTGAGGTGCCCGGGGTTGTTCCTCTCTCAAGGTTGCCTGGGGAGTCGGTTGTTGAACAGATGGTAGGCGGCGTCCTTCGGGCCGCAAATTTAGAGGCACCTGACAATCCACAACTTCGGTGGACAGCCGATATATTTAAACCAGCTCGTTCACCACGCCCAATAGGAGGGGGTCAGCTCGCCTGCTGGCTCTGTGTTTTAAGCGCCTCTGTTTTATTCGGCATCTTTGGGTTTCGTCGTCTTACCGAGGCCTCTGCTCGTTCATAAAAATCCACAATTTTGCAATTTTTCACGCAACTCCTGCTGATCTCATTCGAAGCTCATACCAGACAACGTTATGGCACTACGCGTTGCTAGAGAAAGACCTCATTTCTGTCCTGCTTCCCGCCCTGTGGAAGTTCCCGGTGTTTCATTGCGCGTCGATTGGTTGTTGCGCTCTCTCAGAAGAGATCCCGATGAGGTTCAGCGCGCACTCCGTCGAATGATTCGCGGCTCTGGCGGAACGGTTCTTTTCACGATTGAAATGCCGTTGGAAGAGCTGGCCAGACGGGCCTCCCTCTCTCATCCTTTGAGACCAGAGGGTCTTTGGCAAGCTTTCCTTAAGATGGGACAGATGGCCCATCGTTTGTTAACCCTTTTGCCGAAGGGTTTCTCGGGTCAATTTTTATTTGATGATCCGATTGAGGTTATTGCCAAACAACCTCCCGGGTCGAGACTCCGCGTCGGGATCCTTGTCAGTGCGGTGGGTGCAGTGACAAGTCTGGCGCTGTTTCTTACAGGGGTCGTTGACCGGCCTGATCCGGTGACAAGAGGGGCTCAAACCGCCTTCGGATAAAAAACAAGCACCCTTTCCTCGGAATATTCGATACAAAGGCCACTTTGATTCATTCAAAAAGGAGGGTCTTTTATGTCTGCTGATGGAGTTGCCCGTGCCGACCATGTTGGTTTAATGGAGGTAGAGGCTGTTTTTCAACGTCTTAACGGAGATGAAGTGGGAGGGGGCGCGAGGAGTCTGCGCCTTGATGCGACGAGACTTTTGAGGGGTGGCTCTTCTCCGGCGGTTCTGGTTATTGAGGGGAGGGCGGATGATTATTTACTGGCGGCCCAACGCACCTTGAGTGACCCGAGTCGTGTTGATCACGCAGGGGTTTTGCAAGTTCTCGTCATGAGGGTGAACCATGTCGCTCGAAGGTTGGCAACCCTGTTGGGTCATTCGCACCGGGTACAGGTTGCCACTGCTGAGCTGCGCCCGGAGATGTTAAAGGGGGGCGGGTGGGGGGTGACTGTCCAGGCGCGAGTGATTTTTTCGGCCCTCGCATCGATCGCGTTTGTTTTGGGAACGGTGACGTTGCGCAGGGGCCAGATCAGTCTTGAGCCGGAGAGCGGGGTTATAAGATGCGGGTAGCAGCGACAAGCAGCGTCAATGTTTTTGAGATGGATGCGGAGTATGTTTATCGATTAAGAGGGGTTGCTCCCAATACATTGCGCGATCATTTAAGGGCCCTTGTCAGATCGGGTTGCGGGCAGGCAATTTTCTCTATTGAAGCCAATGCGGAGGAAGCGCTGGCAGCCGCTTATCAGCATCGGGTACAGCACAGGCTCAGAGGTCAGCCATCTCGTGTCCAGCGGCGAAATGTTCTGGAGTCAGTACAACTGCGTGTCAATCGTGCCGCCAGAATCGTTGTGGCCTGTCTTGGGGAGCGATATGAAGCCCAGGTTGTTGCAGGGAATGTGACGTTAAAAATGGTTCGGCAGGGGGGAACGAAGACGACCCTCCACGCGCTTGTGTTGGTTGGTATCGAAACAGGTCTTTCGATACTGGTATTTGGTGTTTCTGGGATGATGGATGAGGCTCCAACGTTACTTACCGGTGCTGTTTCCGTTCCTCGCGTTTCTTGAGCCTCTCCTTCCTTCTTGATTCTGCCTCATGAAACCGCCGCTTTTCGTCGTCTGTTTCCGGCAAGACTTGGGGGATTTCAATTGGCCCGCCTTTTTGATTAATGGCAACAAAAGTCAGATAGGCCGAAGCGGTATGCTTTCTCTCGCCAGTCAGCGGATCTTCTGATTCGATTTTTACACCGATCTCCATCGAGGTCTTGTGGGTATAGTTCACCGAGGCCTTCAAGATGACAATATAACCAGCGCGAACCGGCGCCAGGAAATGAAGCGCATCGATCGACGCGGTCACACAGACCTTCCGCGAATGCCTCTGGGCACAGATCGCCGCCGCCAAGTCGATCCAGGCCATCACCTGACCACCGAAGATTGAGCCCATCGAATTGATATGGGCAGGTTGTACGATGTGGGTCACTTCGATCTGGGATTCTTTGACAGGTTTTGGGTTCATTTTTTCAATTTCTCTAATCTTGTTTTGATCTCCCCCTCATACCCATTCTCCGTCGGCTCATAATATCTCTTTCCCCTCAACTTTTCAGGAAGATACTCCTCTTTGACATAATGCCCCTCAAAATCGTGCGGGTATTGATAGTCCTTCCCATATCCCAACTCCTTCATCAACTTTGTTGGGGCATTGCGGATATGTTTGGGCGTCGGGAGGGCCCCTTCTTTTTCGACATCCTCCTTCGCCTTTAGGTACGAAAGGTAACTAGCGTTGCTCTTTGGGGCGGAGGCGAGGTAGGTCGCTGCCTGGGCGAGTGGAATCCATCCCTCAGGCATCCCGACAAAATCAAACGCCTGCTGTGCTGCGATCGCGACCTGGATCGCCTGCGGATCGGCATTGCCGACATCTTCCGAGGCGAAGATCACCATGCGGCGCGCCAAAAACAACGGCTCCTCACCCGCCTCCAACATCCTTGCAAGATAGTAGACCGCCGCATTGGGGTCGGAGCCGCGCATCGATTTGATAAAGGCCGATATCAGGTTGTAGTGCTCCTCGCCCGCCTTGTCGTAGAGAAGTGATTTTTTTTGGAGAGCTTGTTCAACAATTATCAGCGAGATTTTTGTTTCTGATGCCAGTCCCGAGGCAATCTCCAGCGTATTCAACGCCCGTCTCGCATCTCCATCCGATGTTTCACAGATATACTGGAGCGCCTTCTCTTCGATCGTCAGATCGAGTTTTCCCAACCCTCTTTCCTTGTCCTGCAAGGCCCTTCGGACCACCTCCGCCAATTGATTCTCGGCGAGTGGATTTAAAACATAGACCTTCGTTCGAGAGAGGAGGGGCCCGATTACCTCGAAAGAGGGGTTTTCTGTTGTGGCGCCGATGAGCGTCACAGTTCCATCTTCCACATGAGAGAGGAGGGCATCCTGCTGGGCCTTATTCCATCGATGGATCTCGTCAATAAAGAGGATCGTTCGTGTCGCATCGAGGCGTTGATGTCTTTTGGCGATCTCGATGATCTCACGGAGTTCCTTTGTACCCGAGAGGACGGCGGAGAGGGCGTGAAAATTGGACCTGGTTTTTTCAGCAACGACACGTGCCAGCGTTGTTTTGCCGGAACCAGGGGGTCCCCAAAGGATCAGAGAGGGGATCTGATCGGTCTCGATTTGGCGTCGTAGCGGTTTGTCTTCACCCAAGAGATGTTCCTGCCCCAAGATCTCTGTTAAAGTTTGAGGGCGCATCCGATCGGCAAGGGGAGGGGAGATCCCCTTATTTTTTGTGAGGCTCGTCTTCGAAAATTCAAAAAGTTCCTGCATGAGGGGGGTAACATTAGAACAATGACACCTGACTTTCCATAGACTTTTTATTTTCTCAATGCTACTCCAAGCTCAATGCTACTCCAAATACATGAACTTTCTTTGTTATGAGCGAGCGTCGGATTCACTCCGCGCGAGCGAATTCTTGTGGGGGCTTGGGGGGGAAGTCGACGAAGTCGCCCCCCAACGAAACGATGGATCCTGTTGATTTCTTAGAGAAAAAAATTAGCGGTCTCAAGATCGATGGTTATGAAATTTATCGTCGTGAGTCTCGCCAGATGACTATTGAATCAAAAGAAGAACAGGTTGAGTTCAGTGAAAAGGCGGTTTCTCATGGGATTGCAGTCCAGCTTTTCGCCGGTGGTAAAATCGGTTTTGCATCGACCTCCGAAGAGTCGCAGCCTTTTCTTGAAAGGGTCGCCCAGCTCGCCTATAATACCCTCGGTCTTGTTGAAGAAGGAGTCGTGATCGATCTGCCGAAGAAGGGATCGGTTCCCTCCATGAAGATTGAAAAGGACGAAGGTCTTGCTCGGCGCTCTTTTGATGAGAAGGCGCATCTCGCTATCCAGCTGGAGCAGAAGGCGAGACGATTTGACCGACGTATCACCCGGCTGCGCAGTGTGCGGTACGAGGAAGAAGAAGAGACAATAAGGATTAAAAACTCAAACGGTTTTGATGAAGGTTACTCTCGTACCCTGTGCGAACTGTCTCTGATGGCGATGGCAGAGGAAAAGGGGCAACAAGAGATGGCGTGGGAGAGCCAGTTTTCACCATATTTTAAGGAACTTGATCCTGCTGACACAGGGGAAAGGGCCGCGGAGAGGGCGGTCTCCCTGCTGGGGGCGAAACCGATTTCAAGTTGCAAGACCCCTGTTTTCCTGGATCCTCATGTTGCCGCCTCTTTCTTGAGTGTTTGGGCCTCTTCTTTTTTGGGGGATCAGGTCATGAAGGGGAAATCGATCCTGAAAGATCATCTCGGGGACTCTTTTTACTCCAAAGAAATTTGTTTGATTGATGATGGTCGAAGATCGTGCGGTTATGCCTCGTCTCCTTTTGATGGAGAAGGGGTGGCAACTCAGAAGACAGAATTGGTTCGAGAGGGAAAGGTTTTGGGTTATCTCCACGATCGAACATCGGCCGTTCGACTTAAGATGCATCGAACCGGCAATGGGGCCCGCCCTGTTTATAAAGAATTGCCACGGGTCGGGGTGACAAATTTCTATTTGGAGCCAGGATCAGGATCGAGGGATGATCTCCTTCGTGAGATGAAAAAAGGTTTTTGGATTGTAGACGTAATTGGTGTCCATACCGTGGATACCGTTACCGGAGATTTTTCCCTCGGGGCCGCCGGTTTTTGGGTTGAAGGGGATAAACGAAGACCGGTACGGGGGGTTGCTGTTTCTGGGAATCTTCATCAGCTTTTCCGAAAAGTGATACGGGTGGGGAACGATTTGCGCTTTTACAATGCCTATGGTTCTCCTTCTCTTCTAGTGTCTGAAATGGATCTGGGAGGGGTTCAAACGTGAAGCTCTCATTTTATGGTTTGAGTGATGTCGGGAGGAAGCGTGACAAGAACGAAGACAGCTTCTTGATTGATGAGGAGCTGGGAATCTTCATGGTTGCTGATGGGATGGGAGGACATCTGGGAGGGGAGTATGCGAGCCAGATGGCGGTCAAGACGGTGGAAGAGGTCTTGAGGCGGTTTCGACAAGATCCTGGGGTGTTACAAGATCTCCCTGTGAAAGGTCAGCTGACTGCAGGCGATGAGCTCAAATATTCTATCAGTCTTGCCTCTAAGAGGATCTATCGAGAGGCGAATCGTGTACAGACCCTTCGTGGGATGGGGACAACGACGGTGGCGATTCGCATTCACGATGATAAGGGATATATCGCCAATGTCGGCGACAGTCGCGCCTATCTGATTCGCCCTCCGGAGATTCAACAACTGACTATCGATCACTCCCTCGTGACGGAGCAGCTGGCCGCTGGTTTTATCACCGAATCTGAGGTGAAGAACCATAAATTAAAAAACATCATTACGCGTTCTGTTGGTTTTCAGGATGATGTGGAGGTGGATCTGGTCGTCAGGGATCTTGAAGAGAACGACAATTTTCTTCTCTGTTCTGATGGGCTCACCAATCTCGTTTCCAATAAAGAGATTGTTAAAGTGGTCACCAAAAATCGTTCCCGGGATTCCAAGTCAATTTGCGAGAACCTTATCCAGCTCGCTAACCAAAAAGGGGGCGATGATAATGTGACTGTTATTTTCGTCTCCGTAAAGGCTTGACAGGGCACAAGAGGGCAGGCTACTTACTGCCTACCCCCTTTGAATTTCATTAAAATTTTAACAATGCAGATAAAAAGCAACTTACCTTTTAGAAAAGCCGATCATTACAATGTGTTTTTAATCCCGGAGGATCACAACAAGGTTCGGCGGATACGGCTCTCCGTGACTCAACTCAGAGTGCTTATTGCCGGCATCCTGGTAGTCGTCGCCTTCAGTTTTTTTAATCTGGCCGGTTTTCTTTACTACCGATCTCTCTATCACGATTTTGAAACAGAACGTCAGGAGAACCTCGCGTCGGTCCAGGAGCGTTCCCAGGTCCTGCAGGATCTCAAGGCTCTCGAAGAAACGGTTCATGCCACAGAGGGGTATGCCAACAAACTGGCAGGGCTTGTCGGTGTCGAGAGGCCAGAGCTTCGCAAAGGTCTGGGACCTGTGAGAAAATCAGGATTTGATGCGGAGCGAGAGACACAAGCTTTGAAATGGGATGAGTTGGGTGAGAAGATGGATCTTGCCCATGTCCGTGCTTCTTCGATTGATATGAGACTGCAGGAGTTGGTGAAGATCCAAGAAGATAAGCTTTTGTATCATGCCTCTCGTCCCTCTATCTGGCCGGTCAAAGGTTGGGTCACCAGCGAATTTGGATTCCGTCGTTCACCTCTTTCCGGTCGCCGTGAATTTCATGGTGGTCTGGATATCGCTGCCCAGTGGGGATCAAATGTCATGGCCCCCTCAGCAGGGATTGTGAAATTTGCCGGTTATCGAGGGGGGCTGGGGAGGACGGTCATTGTCGACCACGGGTATGGGATTGAGTCTTACTATGGTCACACCTCACAGATCCATGTGAAGTCGGGTGATATTATCAAGAGAGGGATGAAGATTGCCCAGGTAGGAACGAGCGGCCACTCGACCGGTCCACACCTTCATTATGAAATTCACGTCGATGGCGTGCCGATCGATCCGATGCAATACATTCTCCAGTGACGAGAATCTCATTTCCGATCCACTTATGGAGCAAGCCGGCAACTTTCAGGGACGCTTCTTTCTCCCCATAAAGTGTTGTGGCCATTTCACAAACCTTGGCTAATCGGGCTCCGCGCTTGAGACTTCGAATAACTTTCCATTCAAATTTATCGATTCGTTTGTAATAAACCTTAAATCCCTGTCGCCAGACCAGAAGATGGATTGTCTTTTGGAAGACCTTTTTTTGATCGACCGTCCAACGAAAAGTTTTCAGATGAACCGAGGGGTGGAGCGTTAAGGAGAGTTTCCCCCATTGTGAAGGTTCAAGAGACTCCAGTTCTTCTTTCCGCAGCGGTGGATCGTCTCGTGCATCGAAGGCTTGGGTCAGCAGCCATTCCATTTCGGCAAGTTCTTCGAGAAAAGGATGTTTTTTCCGGATCGGGTGTTGCTTGATAAATGATGGCAGACGGTCTCCTGCATAGCGAAGGGACCAGTGTCTCGGTGGATACTTTAAGAGATAATCTGTTGCAAGATTGTGAAACCGATCCTTCCCAATTATTTTTAAAACGGCTGGAAAATCCTCTTTCAGACAATCGAGGATCCTGAAGAAATACATGTTCGCATAAATATCGAGACGTTTGATCTTGCTCAGGCGGCGGTTTCCCAGAATCGGAAACGAAGAGGTTCGGTAACGACGGACCGCCTTCGCTACCCCTTCAGGTGCCGAAATAAGCCTCCAGAGGAGGCGTTGTGTGCTTCGAAGATCGGGCATAAATTTGATCTGTGATGTTTCGAGCCTTATCGGCGAGTGAAAGGAGTTTGGAAAAAGCGGGAATTCGCTCGTCCCATTCAATCAATGTCGATACCTTGCCGAATCGATCGAGCGCCTTGCGATAAAGGCTCCAGACAGAAGGTTTTACCGAGTGGTCATGAGTATCCAGGAGGTAGGAGCCTTTGTTGCTGTGTCCTGCCAGATGGAACTGAATCACCCGTTCGCGGGGAATCGCCTGGATATACTCCAGAGGGTCGAAAGAATGATTGATCGAGCTGACATAGATATTGTTAATATCCAGCAGAATAAAACAGTCAGATTCCTCTGCGACAAGTTTCAAAAAATCCCATTCGGTTAACGTTGACGAGCTAAAGGTCATATAACTCGAGACATTTTCCAGAAGAATCGGACGTTCGAGATAATCTTGGACCTCTCTGACGCGTTTGATCAGGTGTTTTGCTGCCTCTTCCGTATAGGGGAGCGGGAGGAGGTCGTGGGCATTGTGGCCATCAACCCCTGTCCAGCAGAGGTGATCAGAGATCCAGGCAGGATGAATCCGTTGGGCCAAGTTCTTTAACGACTTGAGATACCCTTTGTTGAGTGGATCTGAGGAACCGATTGAGAGAGAAACCCCATGCATGACAAGCGGGTATCTTTCTCGAATCTGGTCGAGAACCCAAAGGGGTCGGCCTCCGGGAACCATGTAGTTTTCGGAAATAATTTCAAACCAGTCGACCTGTGGCGACTGGCTCAAGATATATCCGTAATGCTTCGTCCGGAGGCCGATCCCGTAACCTAAAAAGGGAAAGGGCATGAGTTATTTCTTATCAGCGACGACCTTTCCTCCCTTGTCCGTACATTCTTTCTCACTGCCAACCTTGACCCAACCTTTGCCTTTGCAGCTGTTTTTTCCGGCGCAGTCATGCTCGGCACCTCCACAAGCGCCTTTGCCGCCACACGCATTGATACCGGAGCATTTCACCTTGGCCTCTTCCTTCTTTTCTTCGGCAGCGTTCACTGTTCCTGCCGCAAAGAAAAAACCTGCCACGGCTGTGGCGAGAATCGCTCCCTTGAGTTTCTTGTTCATGTTATCACCCCCTCCCCATAAGTGCATGGCGAGTGTACGTTTTTCCTTTTTTAAATCAAGAAATTTCATCAACCCTTTTCTTGCAAATAATTAATAAATATCGCACTATTGCGTGCCATGGCTCTTGGTTTCTTGCGCAAAATCATTCCGACAAGGAATGAACGTGAATTGAAGCGGATCCAACCGATCGTCGAGAAAATTCGCTCCCTGGAGCCCTCCATAAAGGCCCTCTCAGACAGTCAACTTCAGGCGAAGACCGCCGAGTTTCGTGAACGGATATCGCGTGGTGAGTCGTTGACGCAGTTATTACCTGAGGCATTTGCGGTTGTCCGTGAGACCTCTGTCCGCACATTGGGGATGCGGCATTTCGATGTCCAGATGATTGGAGGGATCTTCCTTCATGAGGGAAGGATTGCCGAAATGAAGACGGGAGAGGGGAAGACCCTTGTGGCGACACTTCCCGTTTATCTCAACGCCCTCGAAGGGCGCGGTGTCCATGTTATCACCGTGAATGACTATCTTGCGCGTCGCGATGCCGAATGGATGGGAACGATCTATAAATTTTTGGGTTTAAATGTTGGCGTGATTATCCATGGCCTTACCGATACAGAGCGAAAATGGGCCTACAAGGCGGATGTCACGTATGGCACCAACAACGAGTTTGGTTTCGATTATCTCCGGGACAATATGAAGTATTCTCTCGACTCTTACGTCCAGCGGGAACTTCATTACTCGATCGTCGACGAAGTTGATTCTATTTTAATCGACGAGGCGCGGACGCCTCTCATTATCTCAGGGCCCTCTGAAGAGTCGACAGACAAATATTATCGGATCGATTCGGTGATTCCTCGACTCAACAAGGGAGAGGTCATCGAAGACAAAAAGAGCGGCAAGAAGCAGTCGACCGGTGATTATACAATTGATGAAAAAAGCAAAACGACCGTCTTGACCGAAGAAGGGGTGGCGAAGGTCGAGAAGATCCTCGGGATCAACAACCTCTACGAGCCTGGCAATATTGAAATTCTCCATCATGTGAATCAGGCCCTGAGGGCCCATGCCCTTTTCAAGAGAGATGTCGATTACGTGGTCAAAGATGAAAAGGTACTCATCGTCGATGAATTCACCGGTCGTCTGATGCCGGGCCGACGCTGGTCGGATGGTCTCCATCAGGCGGTTGAGGCGAAGGAAAAAGTGACGATCGAAAATGAGAACCAGACCCTTGCGACGATTACCTTCCAGAACTTTTTTCGGATGTATCACAAGCTTGCCGGGATGACCGGGACAGCCGATACCGAGGCCCCTGAATTCGCAAAAATTTATAACCTGGAAGTTGTCGTGATCCCCCCTCACCTTCCGATGATTCGGAAGGATCACTCCGATGTTATTTACAAAACCGTGCCCGAAAAGTTTAATCAGGTGGTTGAAGATATCAAAGAACGGCACCAGAAGGGTCAGCCGGTTCTGGTGGGGACGATCTCGATTGAAAAGTCAGAGATGCTGGCCGGTTTTCTCAAAAGACAGGGGATTCCTCATCATGTCTTGAATGCGAAGAATCACGAGCGTGAGGCGGAAATTGTCGCTCAGGCTGGGCGGGTTGGTCAGGTGACCATTTCGACCAATATGGCGGGGCGGGGGACGGATATCGTCCTCGGAGGTAACCCGGAATTTTTGGCCAAAACAAAGGTCGATCGGGAAAAGGATCCCGAGGGTTACAGACGGGTTTTGGAAGAATGTCGAGGACTTCAGGAGGAGGAAAGAAAAAAGGTTCTTGAGGCGGGGGGGCTTCACATCCTGGGGACCGAACGACACGAATCGCGTCGGATCGACAATCAGCTCCGCGGACGTTCCGGACGTCAAGGAGATCCAGGCTCCTCTCAATTTTACCTCTCGCTCGAAGATGATCTCTTGCGGATTTTCGGATCTGATCGGATTTCCGGGATTATGGGAAAGCTTGGAATGGAGGAGAATGAAGAAATCACGCATCCCTGGATTACGAGGGCGATTGAGAATGCGCAAAAGAGGGTCGAGGCCCATAACTTTGACCTCCGGAAACATCTTCTCGAGTATGATGATGTGCTGAATCAGCAGAGGAAGACGGTCTATGGGCTTCGCCGCGAGATTCTTGAGGGGGAAAAGACGAAGGGGAAGATCCTCGATATGATCGATCAGGAGGTGACGGCCCTTGTCGAGGGAATTCCAGAAAAGCCGATGCGTCAGGAGGATCTCGACCTCGGGCCGATGGAAGAGAGGGTCAGAAAACTTTTTGATGAGCGAATCGAATGGTCCTCTTTTGGTCTTCCCGAATGGAGACAGGAGACGATCGGAAGGGGGCTCTACGATCGCCTCGAAAAACTTTATTTTGAGAGGGAAGGGCGCTTCGGAGAAGCGATTATGCGGCAAGCGGAAAAGATGATCCTCCTGTCGACCCTCGACACGTTGTGGAAGGATCACCTCTTGTCGATGGATCATTTGAGGGAAGGGATCGGTCTCCGGGGATATGGGCAGAAGGATCCGCTTCTGGAATACAAAAGAGAAGGCTTTGTCCTCTTCCATGGGATGATTGAATCCTTGCGGGAGGATGTCCTGGAGAAACTCTTTCATGTTCAGATCGCCGAGGAACGTCAGGCCCGGGAGATTCAGGTGATGCCGCGTGAGGTTCGAGGGATGAGTCTGGGAAGAGGGCCGGCTGTGGCCCCGAATGCCCAGTTTCAAAAGGCGAGCAGACCGGCCCCCAATACCGCTCCCGCTCATTCAGAAAAAGTAGGTCGGAACGACCCCTGTCCCTGCGGGAGCGGCAAAAAATACAAAAAGTGTCATGGGGCATAAAAGGACTTTTACAATTCCCGGTTTTCAATTTGCTGGCATTTCGGCCGGTATTAAGGAGAGTCATCTCTCCGATCTTGCCTTGATCCGGTCTTATCCTGCTGCCACGGTTGTCGGAGCCTTCACGACAAACCGTATCCAGGCGGCGCCGATTCTCGTTTCCAAAAGAAATATCCGATCGGGTCGCTGTTCGGCAGTCATCATCAACAGCGGCAATGCCAATGCCTGTACGGGGAAGAGGGGGCTTCGTGATACGGAGAGGATGGTTGCAATTACGGCGCGAACCCTGAAAGTTCCCTCGAGACAGGTTCTTGTCTGCTCGACAGGGAAGATTGGCGTCCCACTCCCGATCGATCGATTGGTTCGTGGAATTCCGAAGGCGGTTCGCTCCCTCGATAAAAGAAAAATGATGGCGGCGGCGCGTGCGATCCTCACGACAGACAAAGGGCCAAAGGTCGCTTTTGCATCCGGAAAAATTGGCGGAAAGAAATTTCGTATTGCCGGTTTTGCGAAGGGGGCCGGGATGATTGAACCTCATTTGGCAACGATGCTTGCCTTTTTCGTGACCGATCTGTCGATTGAAAGACGGTTGCTCAATAAAATTTTTCAGGAATCTGTTGATCAGACCTTCAATCGGATCACGGTTGATGGGGATACATCGACGAACGATACAGTTCTCTTGCTCGCGAATGGAGTTGCACAAAATAAGAAGATTTCTCCAGGTTCCAGGGCGGCATTTCTCTTTCAGAAAAAGCTTCGAGAGGTGATGGAGGAGCTTGCCCTGAAGATAGTAGAGGACGGGGAGGGGGCGACGAAGTGTGTGAGGATTGAGGTCAGGGGTGCCAGAAATGAAGAAGAGGCAAGAAAAGTTTGCTATGCGGTGGGGAATTCGCCATTGGTCAAGACCTCCTTTTATGGAGAGGACCCGAATTGGGGGAGGATTTTGGCGGCAGCGGGGCGGTCGGGAGCAACTCTAACCCCTGAAACGGCCGATATCTATTATAATGAGGTCTGTGTCATGAGGAGAGGGGTGTCTACGGGGAGTCACCTCGAATTCCGAGCAGCGAAGGTGATGGAGAGGGGACAATTCCATGTGACGATCGATCTCCGGAGGGGAAAAGGAAGCTTTTGGATTTGGGCTAGTGATTTGACTGAAGATTATGTAAAATTAAACTCGCATTACCGGACTTAAAAAAACGATGCCTCAGCCTCAAAAGGTTAACTTTGCCAACATCAATCAGCTCATCGCTAAATATAGTGATCTGATCCTCGCGGCGATCGTTATTGCGGTCCTCGGGATGATTATTATTCCCCTGCCGACCTGGCTCATCGATATCCTGATTTCGAGCAATCTTGCGACCGCCGTGATTATCTTGCTGGCGTCCCTCTATATTGCAGATGCCTTGAAGATCGCTTCGTTCCCGACGATCCTCCTCATGACGACCCTCTATCGGCTGGCGCTCAATATCGCTGCGACGCGACTGATTCTTTCTCAGGGGCATGCCGGCGAGGTGATCAGCGCCTTTGGCAGTTTTGTCGTCGCTGGAAACTATATCGTTGGCGGGATTCTCTTTATCATCATTACCCTGATTAATTTTATTGTTATCGCGAAAGGTGCCGAACGTGTCTCTGAGGTTGGTGCGCGCTTTACGTTGGATGCGATGCCGGGAAAACAGATGTCGATCGATGCCGATCTCCGCGCCGGGATCATCAATATGGAACAGGCGATGGAAAGACGATCGACCCTCCAGAGGGAATCTCAGCTTTACGGAGCGATGGATGGGGCGATGAAGTTTGTGAAAGGGGATGCGATTGCCGCGATTGTCATTACGATCATTAATATCATTGCCGGATTCATTATTGGTGTTGTGCAGAGGGATCTCACCTTCACCGATTCGATCCGGATCTATTCCCTGCTCACGATCGGTGATGGATTGGTCGCTCAGATCCCAGCCCTGATCATCTCTGTCTCTGCCGGTGTGGTCGTGACCCGTGTTGCCTCGGAGACGAAAGAATCGAATCTCGGGCGGGACATCGTGCAGCAGGTGACGGCCCATCCAAAGGCGATCGGGATTGCTGCCTTGCTCTTTGCTATCCTGGCGGCTGTTCCAGGTCTTCCAAAACTCCCCTTTTTCGGGATGTCGGCCTTTTTGGGAACGCTTGTCGTTCTGCTTATGAGGGGGCGTCAGCAGGCGGCCCAACAGATCCTGGAGACGCCCAAAGAGGAAGTGGTGAAGAAGGCGGTAGCGAAACAGGGGGACCAGCTCCCTTTTGTCATGCCGGCACCGATCTCTCTGGAGGTCGGATCCGATATTATTCCTTTTGTGGATGACAGTCAGGATGGGGGGCGGTTTATCAATGAACTGATCCCGCTCTTGCGCCATGGGCTTTATTACGAACTCGGTGTTAATTTTCCAGGGATTCAAGTCCGTGGTCAGACGGTCGATATGCATCCGGAGAGCTATGTGATCAATGTGAATGAGATCCCTGTGGCAAAGGGAAAGATCGAGAAGGGGTGCATTTTGGTGGGGGAATCACTTGAGCAACTCCAGCTTTTTAACATCACAGGCAAGGAGACCCTGCATCCAATCGATAACTCCGTCGTGACCTGGATCTCTTCCGAGTATAAGGAAGTGGCGACGCAGGCCGGGTTTCGGATGTGGGATATTGCCGAATATATGATCCTTCATCTCTCGCATCTGCTCCGAAAGCATGCGCACGAGTTTCTCGGGGTTCAGGAGGTTCAGACGATGCTCAATGAACTCGAGAAGACCCACCCTGCTCTTGTGAAAGAGCTGATCCCGAAGGTGATTACAATTCTTCAGCTTTCCGAAATCTTTCAGCGCCTCGTTCAAGAGGATGTCTCGATTCGTGATCTAAAAAATATTTTTTCGACCCTCGCCCAGTGGGGGGAGGTGGAAAGGGATCCTGTGGCGTTGACCGAACATATTCGAGCAGGGCTCAAGCGATATGTCACGCACAAGTATGCGGGTCAGACCGGAACACTCGCCGTTTATCTGCTTGACCCCGATATCGAAGAGATGATTCGTGGGGCGATCCGAAAGACGGATAAGGGGAATTATCTTGCCCTCGAGCCGGAGGTGACGCAGGAGTTGGTTGAGGCGGTCGGGAAGGAGATTGCGAGTCATCCGCTTCCGCCGGGTGCCCGCCCACCCGTGATTCTCACGATCTCGGAGGTTCGAAGATATTTTCGGAAGATTATCGAACTCGAATTTCCGCAGCTTGCCGTTCTTTCGTATCAGGAGTTGGCCGAAAGTCTCAGAATCCAGCCGATTGCCCGGATTACCCTCCAACCTGCCGCCGAGGCGGCGTAACCAAGCACTTGTTTAGGACGGCATCGTCCGATTTCCGGACGGTGCCATTCGAAAATCGAACCAATTTTAATCTCATTGACTCTCCTGTCTCACCTTTTGGTTTGGCCCCTTTCTTGCTTATCTATTCCTGAAGTCGAGGCTCTACCCCTTGACAATGTCCCTATTTAAGGGTACACTTTATGAGCTTAAAGATTACTTATTATGAAACGTCTCGTGGTGATTGGCCAGTGAAGAATTACATAGAGGCGCTTCCGGAGAAGGAGCGGGCAAAGGTTAAGGCATTGGTTGATTATCTCTCGGAACGGGTCGTTTTAAACGAACCACATGCCAGGAAGATTTCAGGATATTCCGGCCTCTATGAACTGAGACCAGGGAGTCATCGGATCTTTTATTGTTATGATCAAGGAATAATTGTTCTCTTGCATGCGTTTAGAAAGAAGTCCGATAAGACACCGATCAGAGAGATTGAGACGGCATTTTCCCGTATGCGTTCTTGAAGGAAGGAGAAAAAAGATGAGAACCGGAGGAGATTTTCACAAAGACCTCAAACAAGACCTTAAAGATCCGAAGTTTGAGGCCTCTTTTAGGAAAGAAAAGTCGAGACTCAATCTGGCAGACAGATTACGTCGAGCTTTGGGGCAATCGCATCTTTCTATTCGAAATATTGCCAGTCGGATGGGAACGAGTAAATCTCAGGTGGAAAGAATTATCAGCGATCCCGAGGCAAATATGGGGATCGATACCCTGATAAAATTTGCCTCAGTTGTAGGACGTAAGGTCGAGATTCGATTTAAATAGTTCTCGCTATAGGTAAGATGCAAGAAATACTGGTGCATTGTCGAGGCGGCTTAGAATCTCTTTTGAAATCCAATAAAAGGTCGGATTGTTTCAGCGAGTGGTTTATCGGATTCGGGTGAAGCGGAAACCCCAATCATCAATTCACTCCGGATGTAGGGGAAGGGGATATCGGCCTTTACCCCTGTGTGGACCTCCCCTGAGAGTCGAAGCCCCCCATTTTCAGGAGACTTTTGTGGACCAAAGGAATAACCTGCCGCCAACATAAGATTGTCAGTGAATTGGTAGCCCAGCTCAGGAGTTAATGTCAGTTCTAAAGAACCATCATCCAGATGAACCCCTGCCCCCAAGTCGACGCGGCCCCTCAAGCCGGGGAGGAGTTCGGCGCCGATGCCATTGCTAAAACTGAGTCGCACCCCTCCCCCTCGGTTGTCGATCCCAACGGCTCCTTGCCAACCGACATTGGCGACCTGAGGGAGCTCGATCTTGAGCTCTCTCGCGAGGCCCTCGACATCGCTTAAGTGACTGGCCGACGGCTCTTCGGCATTGAAGAACCGGTTGGCAACCTCGTAAATCAACGGGTCTGTTTTCTTCAGATCCTTCGCGGACTCGCCTCCCATGAGGTATTTTGTAAAGCATTCTGTTAGAAATTCTTCGGCGTTTGTCGATGAGTAGGGACTTGGCCAGGCGGGGTATTTTTCATTTTTGTCTGTCTCTTCACTGGTATCGATCGGCTCCATCGCCTTCTTTCTGTCAAAATATTTCCGGAGCCAGGGGAGTGAGGAGGCACCCCAGTTTAGTTTTCCCCAAAGGATCGCATGTGTTGTTTCATGAATGAACATTTCCACATTAATCCCTGCGAATCTCGGCGCATAGGTGTAGTAGGCCCGGTGATGGAGCGGGTCATAAAAACCGTTGGGAGTCTTCAACGCGAGTATCTTTGCGAATAGAACCCCGGTCTCTTTTTGTATCACATCGAAGAATGGTTGTTTCGCTGTCTTATAGGAGGGGTCTTGTGGGACAAGATAGAATTCAAGATTTCCAGCGAGTTTCAGAAAATTCTTGCCAACCTGTTTGTTCTCCCACCGATTTTGGAGACGATCCACAAATTTTTGTATTGCTGGTGGGTCGGCAAAGGGGCGCCACTTGATTTTCATCTCACCAACCCTTGTCTCATTCCATGAGAAGGGGGCGTTATCGTTTTGCATTCCCTCGTAAAGGGGTTCGATCTGTTTCTGAGTGGGGAGTCCGACTCTACTCGCAAAAGAATGCCCGTACGCCTTGAGTCTCCAGGCCGGGAGTTTTGTCGGATCGATCGACCGCTGCTCAGCGAGATGTCGGACCTGGCTGTAAGAATAGACCTTGAGGCCGATATGCCCTGAGTGCTGTTTGACGTAATCGGCAACCTCGCGGAGCTCCGCCGGATTGTAGGAATCCCCGACGATCACCTCGATTTGGTATTTTTCTCCAAGCCCTTCCCAGTTTTTCGAAAGTGGCGGATTAAAGAGCGGGGAGCACTGAAAGAGAGTCACCTTCGTCGGTCCCTCCCCTTTACAGGAGCCTTCACGTTTTTTCTCTATCTCCTTCCAAAGGTCAGAGGTATTGGAATCGAGCTCTTCTGGTTTTCCGTAGTGCCAGAGGAGCTCTTTCGCCTCCTCTCGTTTCCCAATCTGGATCAGGTAAGCGAGCAAGAGGGTGTCCCAGCGGTTCTCCTGGGCCATGAGGTGATTGATATAGTCGTCTTGCCGACCGATGATCGATTTGGCGTAGAGATAGCCGAGGTAAAGCATGTTGCCACCGAGCTCAAAAGGGTTCTCGATCGGGGTTGCGTAATTAGTGAAGACAAAATGCTCCAGGCCGTGCTGCCCCAGTTTTTCTGTATTAACGGAGGTTACCAGACGAAACGCCTCTGCCGCCTTTGGGTCTGAGGGGGATTGGAGCTGGAGTTCACCGATTTTTTTTGGATCGAGGTATGGTTTTTTCTCCCGATAAGCCCATCTGAGTTCTTCAAGATGTCTTCGACGATCATCCAGAATAACAGAGGACTGATCCAAAAGAAATAACTTCGGTTCGTTCCCGAGACCCAAATTAAGATCCTTGAAACGTGGGTTCTGCTTGATATCACTCTGGCGAATTATTTGAAGTCTAAGGTCGTGAGACCGCTCTTCGATGTAGGTCCTGAGTTCTCCAAGTGGTTTATAGGTTGCCGGGTCCAGTTTATCGTCCACTACAACGAGTGCCGTGAATCGCGGCATCCGTTGCGAGTCATAATGAAAGAGGGGGGTGCATTGAAAACGGGTCGGCTGAAAAATGTTTTTAAAATCACAGGCCGCTTGAATCTTGTAGGTCAGTTTGTTCCAGAAGTCCCGGAGCGAGCCGTCCGTCCACTCGGGACGGCCGTAGTTCGAGAGGATCTCTGCGGCCTGCTCTTCTTGATTGATCTGCAGCATGAAAGAGAGCAAGAGGGAGTACCAATTGTTTTTGTTCTCTTTTAACTGGGTGAGGTAGAGATCTTGTTTTCCTGATTTCTGAGCCTGCAGATATCCGAGGTAGAGGATGTTGCCCCCCGCCTGGTACGGGTTTTCGCAGGAGAAATTATCGACTATTTCACTGAGGCCGTAATTTTCAAGGAATGGGAAATCCCCCGCAATCACCTTTTCAGCTATCTGGCCCGAGAGCGCCCCTTCTGCCGTCTGTTGACGCAACTCCTCCCTTTTTCCTTCAGGAAGAGGCACAATCGTAGCGGCTCGTTCGAGTACGAGACCCATAATGTGATTATTATCGGCAGGAGAGCCCCCTGCAGTTGCCTCTGGCCCCCCCAAATATTAACCTAAAAAGATTAATTAATTCAGTATGTTACAATTAGAGAATCTTGAAAATCCCCCAGATCGCGATAGACAGAATGACAAGGCCAATCAGCGCAATCAGGATTTCTGAGGCGGAGATGGCCCAACCCCTTTTTTTGATTGGCATTTCGACCGGTGTTTCGGGAGTCGCTTCAGGTTTCGGACGTTTTTCCTCTTTCGGTTTTTCTTTTTTTTCTTCTTTAGCAGGGATTTCAGGAGGACTCAGCTCGACCGCCACCTCCTGCGGATTTCGAAACATCAAAACGATAGTTCCCAAATGCACGCGGTCGCCATCGCGGAGGACCGTCCGTCGGATCCTTTTTTTTCCGACGTAGATCCCATTTCGACTTCCGAGGTCTTCGATTTGGACGGCATCCCATTTTCGGATCAGTCGTGCATGTTTTCGGGAGATGACATCGGAATCGATTCGAAATTCACACGAAGGATCGCGACCGACAATGATCTCCTGACTTTTCCCTTCCAGGATGAAACGTTTGCCGGCTCCGGGTCCTTCCACTACCTCGAGGGACGGGGCATTTTCCCGATCGAGTGCCTTGAGGAGCTTCTTGACCATCTTGATTTCAATAATGTCGCTGTCTGTCTTTTCGTAAATATCGTCTTCTGTCGAAGAAGGGAGGGCGAAGCGAAGGTCGTACTGACCAACCCGGATCAGATCTCCATTATGGAGGAGTGTTTTTTCCTCGGGCTCGAGAGGGACCTCATTCAAAAGGGTTCGATTTCCGCTTTTCAGATCTTTCAGAAAAAACTGGTCTCCGTCTCGAAGGATCTCGGCATGTCTTCGTGAGACGGTACGACTCTCCAGCAGAACGAAACAGGACCTGTCTCTGCCGATCAGGATATGATCCTGGTCCATCTTGTAACGGCCTTTTTGTCCACCGCTTCGATCTTTGACGGTAATGAGGGGTCTAATCTGCATGATTCACTAGGGACAGCCCCCGAGCTGTTTGATTTTTCCCTTTGCAAGTCTCGCCTCGTCCGGGAACTCCTTCCCCGCCGCCTTCACAAACTGACAGAAATAACGTGCCGCTTCTTTTTTATTCCCTGTCTGATCGTAGAGATGGCCAAGGTCATAAAGACTCGGTCCGTGACGAGGATCGATCCGGATCGCCTCTTTGAAGAACTGTTCCGCCTCTGAAAAATTCTCTGTCGCCAGATAGGTGGTGCCGAGATTGTAATAGGCCTTCGTAAAATCTGGATCGATCTCAATAGCCCTCTTATACGACTCAATCGCATCTTCATGATTCCCCTGGAGACCGTAGGCGTATCCCATATCGAAGTGAGCCTTCGCATTTTTTGGGTCGAAGACCAAAATCTGCCTGAACGTTACCAAGGCATCTCCATATCTCTGTTGGCGGATATAACTCTCCCCGAGGGCCAGCAGGGATTCGGAAGATTGTGGGGCGAGACGACGCGCATTCACGAAACATTCCTCTGCCTTGTCAGGGTCTCCCTTCTCCAAATAGAGATCGCCCAACTTTTGCCAGGGGGTGGGGTCGTCCGGTTTGGTTTCGATCGCAAGCCGGTATCGCAGGATCGCCTTCTCCCAATCGGCAATTCCGCGGTAGGTATCGGCAAGATCAATATGGGCGTTGTAAAGCCGCGGATCGATTTGAGTCGATTTTTGAAGCGCCCGAATCGCACGACGTGTATTCCGGCTCGAATGTGTCCCTTTTTCAGCGAGGTCGAGATAGGCAAGCCCCAGATTGTAATAGGCATCGGCAAATTTTTTGTCCTTTCGGGTCGCTTTCTTGAATTGAACAACAGCGGCATCCGGTTTTCCAAGTGACATGAGAACCGCCCCCATATGGTTATAGGGGGTTGCCCATTTCGGATCGATCTCGATCGCAATTCGAAATTCCTCTATCGCCTTGTCGTATTGATTACGATACTTGTAAACAATTCCGAGATTGCTGTGTGGTTCTGCATATTTTGAATCGAGTTCTGCCGCTGTCTTGAATTCCCAAAGTGCCTTCTCAAAATCGTTTTTGGCGAGGTACTTGACCCCTTCGTTGTTGTGATAAACCGCCAGATCGAGCGGGATATATCTTTTCTTTTTAGCCAAGGCACATGAAGGCAATAAGAAGATAAGGGCACAAACGATTAGGATTGTTTTTTTCATCATTCCCCCTCGCAACGGGTTAACTGGTTAACCGCTTCTTCCTGCTCCTGAATTTTTGCGGTTTGTCCTGTTTGTTTCAGCAGATCGACAAGCCGTTCCCGACTGGCGAAATCGCCGGGGAGTATTTTGACAAGCTTCTTCAGTTCCTTGATCGCCCTGTCCGTCTTTCCTTCCTTCGCATAACTCTCGGCAAGTTTATAATAGGTCTCAGCCTCAAGGTAGGGTTCGACTTCTTTTTCCTTTTGTTCCGCTTTTGGCCTGTGCAGGAGTCTTCCCTTTTCCAATTCACGGCGGGCACGAACATAAGGTCTCCAGGAGGGATACCCCTCCGTCGTTTCAATAAAACCTTGTCGCGCAAGTGCTAGCGAAAGTCCCAGGTAGGCCGGGACGTAGTTATAATCCTGACGGACCGATTCCTCGAAGCGGCGAATCGCCTCGAGGACAGAGCCTTTTGTCCCTCGGTGAAGCGCGAGTGAGCCGAGGACGTAGAACCGAAGGGCCTCTGAAGAAATGGTTTCGTTGCGGTAAGGGGTCAGTTTTTTTGTGGAAAGACCGATCGCCTTGAATTTCCGTGAGGCCTGATCAGCGATCTCGACCAAAAAATCATTCATCGTGCGGGTGCCCGGAAATTCAACTTTTCCATTGAAGCGACCCGCCTCTGTTCCGTCAGAGACCTGAAGAAGACGCGTTGTGACCTGAAGGATTGGTCCTGTTCGGGAGAACTGACCGAGGATCAAAAAGTCGGCCTTTGCCTCGCGGGCGACCTTCAGCGCCTCGGTTGGATTGAAAAGTGCTGATTCCGGTGCCGCATGCAGAAAAACAGGCTCGGTCTTCCGGCTCAAGTTCAGATAATCATAGAGAACAGAGGGGAAGAGGTTTTGAAGCCATTCGTCGTTTCGGAGGGCCGATTCATTTTCAAAAGGAAGAAGGGCCAATCGGTGCTCTCGAGCCTCTTTTTTTTCATTCCAATCAAAACTCGCTTTCCAACAAGGAGAGGCCCCCAGCGAGAGGGGGTAGAGGAGTGATAAAAGAAGAAGGATGTTTTTTTTCATGCAGACTTTCTATCACACGCGCGGGGTAACCCCAAGGGATTTCCTTGCGCTTTTATGCCGGAGATCTATATAGGTTCTACCGGAGATGGCAACAGAAGAAGAACATACAGAAGCGAACCTCTCCCAGGAACAGTACCCCTGTCTTGAAATTATTTCGGGACCAACTTCTGGTGGGGGAAAATATCCGCTTCGAAATGGAAAAAATTATCTAGGCCGGTTGTCGGAGAACGACATTGTTCTCGATGACACCAGTGTCTCCCGTCGTCATGTCATGATTGAAATCAAGGGGAATGAGGCGACAGTTGCCGATCAGGGGAGTCGCAATGGAACCAAAATAGGCGGACAGCTCTTAAACCCGGATGAATCTTATCCGCTTGCCCATAACACACAGATCAGGGTTGGTTCTTACCTGTTACGTTATTTGACGAAACCGGAGTCGCCGGTCGCTGAGGAGGAAGCCCCTCCATCTCCTGAGAAAGAAGCGGCTCCTCCTGAGCCCGAGGCGAGGCAGGATTTTGAGTCTCAGGGAGAGGAAGCGCCTTTGGCTGATGAGGTTCCGAAATCCAGGGGGTTCCGACGGTTTCTCCGCCCCCTTCTTTTTGGCGTGTTGGCGATTTTTCTGGTCGTTGTTGGTTTTGAGGTCTATCAACTCCTGAAACCGAAAAAATCGTCAGGTGAAAGGAAGAAGAGGCCTCCGGCACAAGAGGAATTGGTTGACGATGTTGGAGAGGTCCTCTCTCCTACCGAAGAGGAGGTCCCGAAGACGGTTGCCTCCCAGCATCGGCCGGTTTTTTTGGAATTTTCTTCAGAACCGATCCCCGCCAAGGTCTTTTTTGGTTCCGAAGAAGTTGGCGAGACCCCTGTCCGTGTTTCAACAAAATTAGAAGAGGGGCGTGAATATGAAATCAGGGCGCTGTTTCAGCTCCCTGAACTGGACCAGGTGGTCGAGGAGAAGATTAAACTCCAGTTGACGCCAGGTGTTGAGGTGATCCCTGTCGCCTTTCGACCGAAGGTCGGTCTCTTCAAGGTCTACTATCTCCCTCGGAATGCGCAGCTTTACCTCGAGGGGTATTTTGAGACTGACCCCTATCGGGCAAAACCGATCAAGTTTGCAGAAATCATTTTTGGAAAACCGATCTACATCCCGTATGGGCGTTTCATCCTGGAGCTTCGTGAAAGCCGACAGCTCGAGGGATCGCAGACGTTTGTCGATGAAGTGATTTATCGAAGGGAATTTTCCCTGAAGGCAGATCAAACGAACTACACGGTCGAGATTCGGGAAGAAGACCTCAAATTTTTCCCTGTCCAGATCGCTTCAGTTCCTTCGGGGGCTCAGGTTCTTGTGGATGACAAAGAAGTCGGGACAACCCCCTATTCAGGGACTTTTCCTTTGGGAGAGCATCGTCTTCTGCTCCGCAAAGAAGGATTTTTTGATTATTCTCAAATGATGAAGATGGAGATCAATACCCCATTTGTCGCTGAGATTAATATGAAAACCTCTGAGGCAGGAGAGATGATTAATCGAGCCTCTGAATTGATTCGCAATAACCGCCATGCCGAGGCGCAATCGCTTCTGATCGAGACTTATAAAAAGAGCCCCTCACCACGGGAGTCGGCCGAGATCTCTTACCTTATTGGTGTTTGTTATCTCTGGCAGAAGTCTTATCTGGAGGCGGAGAGCTATTTCAATCGAGCGATGGAGCATCCTGGATTAAAACTTCATGGTCGTCTTGGTCTTGCGAGTGCCGCCCATCATCAGGCCAATCCGGTAAAGGCGTTGCAGCTCTTGATCGATGTCCTGATCTCGGCTGAGGATCCTGTGCTACGTTCCGATGCCGGGACCTTGTTTCAACAGATCTCACCGCTCAAATCTGTCATTTATGTGACTTCAGATCCTGTGGGGGCGATCGTCTTTGTGAATGGGAAAGAGATTCCCCAGGTGACTCCTCTCATCCTTCATGACCTTAGCGTTGGGAGCTATAGGGTGGAGGTGAAGAAGGGGGGCTTTCTCCCCACTGAGGTGAAGTTAAGTCTGGGTATCGCTGAGTTTCGCCCCGTGGTGGTGAAGCTGCAACAGGCAGAGTAAGGAGTTATTTATTTTGTTTGTCCAATTCTCAATTTTCTGATAGAAATCAAAAAGATGCCCAAGCTAAAAGCGGATCCAAAACCTCCCATTCCTGAAGCCCGATACCCAGAAATCACCAAGCTGTTGGAAACCGAGGATTTTAACCGCGTGAATAAGAATTTCATGGCCACCTTCCAGGCATTAGAAAAAATGAGTAAAATGAAGGGGTTAAAGAAGGCCTCCGATGCCCGCAAGGGGATGAAGGCGATCGAAAGGGTCATGGACCTTTTGAGGGAGCTATTAAAGAAGAAATATGAGATAATGGAAAAAAATGGGAATTCAGCGCCCCAGGATAAAAAGTGAGGTGGGACGAAACTCAGCAGGGTGGTTGGTCCGATAATCTTAGTGAAAGGGTAATGAACAAAGGCCGAGGTTAATAGGAGAAATTATGGTAACGGCAATTGACCCAAATGCGTTTCGGACATCAGGAAAGACGGTAAAGACAGCGTCAGGGGCGCAGGATTTTTCTGTTTTTATGGGGGCGATGGCCCCGGCAGGTGCCGAGGGGACGGTTCAGGGTGGAGGGGATACCCGACACGCCGCTGTGACTCAGGCAGCGATGACCGGTCTTTCGGGGGCAAGCGCTCCATATAACTCTCCCTACATGGGGAGCCTCGGAGCAGGGGCTGCTTTAGGTGTTGCGACAACCAATCCCTTTGACGCCGGAGCGGCGACTCCCGCTTATACGGGAGGGACCGCGCCCGCATCCACAGCGGCAGCAGGGGCCGGTGCCGTTCCATTTGAAAACGCGAGTCAAGATTTTTTAGAAAAGGATTATATTCTTAATAAAATGCATTCAGACTCTCTCAATATGTTGGTTCTTCAGGCGCAGGTACAACAGCAGAGCCGTCAGTTTACGATGGTTTCCAACATGCTCCAGAGTCGAGATCGGACGCTTCACAATCTGATCCAGAACATGAGAGGAATGTAACCGAGGGGATAATAAGGGGGATAACACGTGGTCCCTATGGAACGCCAGGACTTGGTCCTTCTCATGGAGGCAGGGTACGTCTACATGGGAATGGGACGCTTCGATGAGGCGCGCGAAGTGTTTGAGGGGATTTCTGTTTTGTCTCCGGCGAGTGAGATTCCGCTCGTAGCTTTAGGGACTGTTTTTTTTGCCACCAAACAATTTGAACGGGCAGTCGCCTTTTATAAAAAGGCGTTGGCGCTAAAAGGGGACAGCTCCTTTGCACGCGCTTATTTGGGGGAGGCGCTTCTGTTTAAAGGCAAAAAATCCGAAGGGATTAAAGAATTGGAAAAGGCCTCTCTTCTCGATCCTTCCGGGACGGCAGGTGAGTTTGCACGTTCCTTAATGGAGGCGGTCAAAAATGGCTTCGTTCCGCCGACAAAAGAATCCCATGCGTAAATATTTTCTTGTTCTTTTGGTGCTTGCACTGATGGCTGGCTGTCAGAAGGCGGATCTGCATCACGACCTCACAGAGATCGAGGCTGATGAGATCATCAATCTGCTGCACCAGAACACGATTGAGGCTGAGAAACGAAAAGAGGTCTCCGGCCAAGAGGTTTCCTGGGTCGTTGTTGTTCCGAAATTGGATCTCCCCGATGCTCGCAGGATCTTGATCGCCAATAGTTTTCCGAAAAGAAAAGAGCTTGGACTCTCCGGGGTTTATAAGGAGAAGGGGTTGATCCCGACCCCTGATGAGCAAAAGGCGAGGTTTCTGCTGGCGTTAAAGGGTGAGATTATCAACTCTCTTGAGAAGATACCGGGCGTGGTCGATGCCGATGTGGTTTTAAATGTTCCCGATGAGGATGAGTTTGCAGAGTTTGAATCTGCTGAAAAGAGGCCAACCGCCTCTGTGGTGATTCGATCACGATCGGGTGATGATCTTTCTCTCACTGAGGGAAAGGTTCAGAGGTTTGTCGCTAATTCTGTGCCGAAGCTCAATCCCAATGATGTTGCGGTGATTATCTCGAGAACAGGAGGGACCACTATTGCGCCTTCTTCAACATCGACCCTTCTCCCCCCTTCAACAGGTGTTCCGCCAGCAGTTTCTGTCCCGTCTCCTGTGGAAGAGGGGGCTGACTTTGTCGAGTTGGCCGGGATGAAGGTGGAAGAGGGGTCGATCGGTCGTCTCAAGCTATTTTTTATCGGACTCTTGCTCCTCCTTATGGTGGTCTCAGCGGTCCTTCTGATTATGGTGGTTCGATTTAACAGACTCCGTGTTCGATTTCAGACAGGGACCCCAATTGAGGGGGTTCCTGTCGGTGGTGGCGAACAACAACTCCTCGGTGGTGGAGAAGGGGGAGGGACTGAGGGGACGTTTGATGTTGGACGTAGGGGTGGGTAAAATCTCTCCAGGTGGAGCAACTTAACCCCTACCTGTGCCCGATAATATAAGTGTTAGAGGTTTTATATGAATTTTAACAAGGTAGACGCGAATCGAATCAAGTTTGAGGCGAGGATCAGTGAGCCCCCGGAGTCCCCTCGCAGGGGGTCGAAATTTGGCCGTTTCCTGCGTTCTTTTGGGGCCTTGGCCGCTCCTGTTGGTTTTGCCTCTTCTTTTTTCTTTCCCCCAGCCGCGTTGGTGGGGGCTACCGCCTATGGGCTTGGGCAATATGGTGGTTATCGGGATGGCATGAAGAGCGCTGAGCCGAACTCGAAAGAGATGCCGTCGATTTATTTCCCTGGCGTGACGACCCCTGCTGGGGGGCCATCGATGGGGGCGGTAGGTTCTCCGGCGGTAGGTGATCCGATGGATGTGATGGTGAATCGTCAGGCGGCGACAAATGATATGATAGGACAGGTGAGATAAAATGATAATCAAAAACCGGACAGACGGTGTGAATACCGGCAATGTGGTTTCGTTGGATCCGAAGAAGGCGGCTCGTCCAGCGGAGGCAGCCTCTACGGTTGATCCTTCTTCTTCGGCAGCGACCCTTCAGGCGATTCGTCAGGGGGTCTCTCGCAATACCCATAATCTGGATATTTATAAAACTGCTGAGATTCGGCAGGCCTTGGATGATCTCCTCTGTGAGGTGATGGGGGATTGTCCCGATCCGATGTTGGAGAGGTTACGTAATCTCGTCAGAAACGGCTAGTCACCTCAACTCTGGAGACAGAACCCCCCAAAATTAGAGCCTTTTTCTGGCTCACGCCAAAGCCCTCATATAACCATTTGAAAAAATAAGAGATTTTCTATAAGACCGGAACATCCGTTTGGCACAGGTCCTGCAAGCTTACTCTTTGTGAAGGAGAACTCTATGGTCCTGAAACTTCTTTCTCGTAGGGCGAAGACGAACAGAGTGGTCACAAAACCGTCAGATCTGACCTCGAAGGAACAAAAGGAAATCCAGAAGAGAAACAAAATTGTTGAGCAGTATCTCCCCTATGCGACTTCGATCGCCGGTCGGGTCATGCAAACCCTTTCGTCAGCGGTCGATTTTGATGATGTCATGTGTAACGCACGGCTTGGGCTTATTGAGGCAGCGGAAAAGTTTGATCCCACAATGAATGTCGATTTTAAGACCTTCTCTTACTACCGTATCAAAGGGGCTATTTACGACGGCTTAAGAAAAACAGGATGGATCCCACGGGCCCTCTACGCAAAGATCAAGTTTGAACAGGCGAGTAACGAATACCTCCAGTACATGTCCGAACGTCAGGGGGCTGCTGCGCGTCTGGTCGAGGATGAGATGGCCGAGCTCTATGATACGGTGAACTCTCTTGCCTCGATTTACGTGATCTCTCTGGATGCGGCGGAAGATTCCCCCGAACTGGTTGATCATAAAAGCAAGAACATCGAGCAATCCGCAGAATTCCAGCAGATCAAACAGTCGATGAAGGAAGCGATCGAGTCCCTGCCGGATAAGGAACGAAAACTGATCAAGCTTTATTATTTTCAAAACAAAACGCTCGAGGAGGCCGGAGCGATGCTGGGGCTTTCGAAGTCATGGACCTCAAGGTTGCATGCAAGGGCGCTGGAGGTTCTTTTCAAGAAGATTCATTCCAAGACGCGAGGGAACCGTTTCGATGAGATTGTGAAAGCGAAGGAGGTTTAATGGACCCGGCGATTGGCAAATTGATGGGTGAGCTAGCGCTTCCAAAAGAGTCAGGGGGGCCTGCCGGAGGGGCGGCCAATTCTGATTTTAACAAGATTCTGGAAGGCCAGCTGAGCCAGACCGATGATACGAAGATGATTGAGCAGGCGCTTGGTCTTGAGAACAAATCGCCTTCGATGAAGGTCATGTCTGCGGATCAAATCTCACTGGACCCTTCACAGGTTGGACTCGAAGGACAGAGGACTGATCCCCTCCATCTCTTAAATGAAGTCAACCGCAGCGCGCTTCAGATGGATCAGATGATCGAGATGGTCACGAGCGGGGGGTCGTTTTCACCGCAGGAACTTTTGGCGATTCAGGCGGGGGTTTATCAGATTGTTCAGGAAGTTGATTTGACAGGTCAGATTGTCTCCAGTGCGGATCGGGCGAGAAACTCGCTCCTGAATATTCAGATTTAATGAGGTAAGACGATGATGGAGAAGGATCAAATACGACAGGAGATGCTTGTGGCCCTCTGTGTGGGTGCCGAAGGAGAAAAGGGGAAGCAGCTTTTTTCTTTTGCAGCGCCGGAGGAGGAAAAGCGTCTGGGTCGGATGGCAAACCGTCATCTTCAGGGGGAGGATCTTCGATCGCTGAAGGAACGTGTCTTGAATTTGAGCCGACTGGCTCGGCATTTTGCCTTTGAAGAGATTCATCCTGACTGGTTTGTGGAACGTTTTCGAAACGAATCCCCGCGACTTTTCAGCCTGCTGATCCAATTTTTAACAGCAGAAAAGTCCGAAAAAATTTTGGAACGATTAACGAGCATTGAAAGACGTCGTCTTCCCAAAACGATGGTGAAGATTTCACCGGAAGTTTTAGGGGTGGTGCGCCATCTGATCGAAAAACGTTTTGGAAAAAGTCCTTATTTCCAAAGTGGTCAAAATTTTTCTTTTGAGCACTTGGCAACATTAAAAGGAGAAGGACTGAGAGCCCTTTTAAAAGATGTCGGGATGGAGGAGATCTGCAAGGCGTTTCAGGGGCTCGATTCGCGGATCGTTCGGGCCTTTTTGGCACGATGTCCTTTGCAGGATGCGCAGGAAATTAAAGAGCGATTGTCGGCGATGAAGTCCGTTTCCGATCAGGCGAGACGTGAGTCCCAGAAGCATCTTCTCTCCCTTGAGTTGGGGCAGATCCCCTCAGAGAGTTTTTTTGTTGATATCGGCTTCTCCGTATTGGCGAAGGCGATTGATTCGACCCAGCTCTTTTGGGTCGAGGGGTGTTACCTGAAGCTTCCTTTGGCCGAGGGGTATCGCCTGAAGAGAATTCTTCATGAGAAGAAGGTGAAGAAGGAAAAGGGAGATGAGAAGGCCCAGAGGCAGATCTTGAGTCGTCTGGCAACCTTGGCCAAACAGGGGCGCGTTCATCCCCAGTGGAAAGATGAAAAAGAGGTCGAGACAACCGATCTGTTTCGCGGGGAGGGTCTCTGATGTCGAATATTATTAAAGGGAATAGGAATCTCCACGTTTTTGAGCCGGATCTGGTCGATCTCTCCTCTTTAGGGGCGATCATTCCCGGTGAATTGATCCAGGCGAGGGAAGAGGCCCGAAATATTATTCAGAGGGCCCGGGAAGAGGCCGAAATTATCCGAAAGCGGGCCGAGAGAGCTTTGATCGAGGCGATTGAGGAGAAGAAGCTGGAAAAAATTCGTGGATTCGAGGAAGGACGACAGGAGGGATTTTCCGGGTTAACGGAGCGGATTGTTCAGGCAGAAGTGGAACGTGAGAGGATTTTGGCAGGTCAGGAGACTGAGCTGATCCAGATGGTGATGGAGATCGCGAAGAAAATTGTTGTCCGTGAACTCGAAAAGGGGGCGATTATTGATATCGTACGGGATGCCCTGGATAAGGCGGTCGGAGACCGTGTGGTGGTGAGAGTCCATCCGGCTGATAAAAAGCAGTTGGAGAAAAATCTCGCCTCTCTCGCGGATTCTTCCAGGGTTCTAAAAATTCAAGAGGACTCGTCGATCGTTTCTGGTGGATGTTTGGTGGAAACGGAGTTGGGGACAGTGGATGCCCGGTTGGAGACCCAATGGGCTGCGATTCGAAAGGCGTTAGGCCTTTCGGAAGGAGAGTAGGATGTCTGTTTTGAATCTGACAAAGTATCGAAAAAATATTTCTGAAACCTCGACGGTCCAGATGAAAGGGCGTGTGACCGAGCTGATCGGTCTTGTGGCGCGTGCGGTGGTTCCCAATGTGAAAGTTGGTGAGCTCTGTTTCATTCACCCGTCGGATGGGCGAGAGCCGCTTCGGGCTGAGGTGGTCGGTTTTCAAGGACATGAGGTTCTTTTAATGCCTTTGGGCGGGTTGGACGGGATTTCACCGGGGAGCGAGGTGGTTCCGACAGGAGACTGTTTGAAAGTGAAGGTGGGACCGGAACTTTTGGGACGTATCCTCGATGGGCTTGGAGATCCTATTGATACCGATGAGAAGGGGGCGCTTGTCTGTGGAGAGAGTTATCCGGTGCATCAGGAACCCCCCGATCCCCTGAAAAGGAAGCGGGTGACCGAACCGATCTCTGTGGGTGTCAAGTCGATCGATGGATTGTTGACGGTCGGTGAAGGGCAACGAATCGGAATCTTTGCCGCGGCCGGTGTTGGGAAAAGCACCCTCATGGGAATGGTCGCCAGAAATTCAGATGCCGATGTGAACGTGATTGGTCTTGTGGGTGAGCGAGGACGTGAGGTCCGTGATTTTATTGAACAGGATTTACGTGAGGAGGGGTTGAAACGGTCTGTTGTGATTGTCGCGACATCGGATCAGCCGTCCCTCGTTCGAGCGAAGGCGGCCTATGTCACGACAGCGATCGCCGAATATTTCCGGGATCAAGGCAAAAAAGTCTGTTTAATGATGGATTCCGTCACCCGTTTTGCGCGGGCCCTTCGTGAGATTGGACTGGCGGTCGGAGAGCCTCCCGCTAGACAGGGTTTTACCCCTTCTGTTTTTTCGACGCTTCCGAGGCTTCTCGAAAGGACCGGTAACTCGGACAAAGGTTCTATCACCGCCTTTTACACGGTCCTCGTCTCCGGGGATGACATGAATGAACCGGTGGCCGATGAGACACGCGCGATCCTGGATGGGCATATTATTCTGTCGCGTGATTTGGCGGCCCGTTCCCATTATCCGGCGATCGATATTTCAGAAAGCATCAGCCGCGTCATGGATAATATTGTGACTCCCGAACATCGCGAGTCGAGCCGCAAGCTTCGTGAGGTGGTGGCGGCCTATGAGAAGGAGCGGGATTTGATTCTGATCGGGGCTTATGAGGCAGGAACCGATCCCCGTGTCGACTATGCGCTCGAAAAGATCGAAGAGGTCAATGCCTTTTTGAAACAGGGGATCGATGAATCTGTTGGCTTCGAAGAGACGATCACTCAATTGAAGGAGATTTTTGGATCATGAAGATTTCTCTGAAATATCGATTGCAGCCGCTCCTCGAGATCAAGGAGCGGGCCAAGAAAAAGGCCGAGATCCTTCTCGCAAAGGCGATGGCCCGTCTGGAGGAAGAGAAGAAGAGGCTTAAGAAGCTTGAAGAGGAGAAGCAGGAAATTATCCGGAAGAGAAAAGAGATTCGGCGGCATCTTCATGAGCATGTTTGCACCGGTCAGGCGAAGGTGAAGGAGAGTAATTTCGGGATCAATTTTTTAAAACGCCTCGAAGAGGAGGAAAAGCAGAAAGATCAGCAGATTGAGCAACAGAAGCAGGTGATCCTGGATTGTGAAACCCAGGTGAAGCGTGCCCGACGCGAATATATCGATGCGGCGAGGGAGCTCAAGGTGATGCAGAAACATAAAGAATTGTGGAGGAAAAAGCTTCAACTCTTCCTTTCACGGAAAGAAGAAGATGAGATGGATGAGTTGGGGAATATCATCCATCAGGGGAGGATACAGATGGGAGATCGAGGGAGCAGCGGTATGCTCCATCGAATAAAGCGAGGATCCGGCTTTGCCGGTCCGAGCGAATTAACTGGGGTTTAATATTTATGTCAGACGACGGATATACAAAAGTTGATGATGGTTATCGAAGCAGATCCCGGATTCAGCCGGAAAGCCTGAATCGGGGTGGGCGACTCCTCGTGCCGCAACGAGGTTCGACCTCTTCAACAAACACGAAGGCCCCTTTTCAGAAGATCATGGAGGATATGAAAGACAGCCGTCCTTTGGATACAGGGACCGGGACTTCGGCGAGTTCATCGGGGGATGTGAAAGAGGCGAACGATCGACCGGTCGAGCAGATCGCCTATGAAGACCGGTCTTCAGAGAGGCAGCAGCCGCGTTCTTTTCGAGAAGATTATGAAAAGAAGACCCGCTCGGCCGATCGGGAATCTGACAGTCGCAAATCGAAGAACGCGCAGGGGGAAGGTGAAAAGCCGAAGGGGAAGGTTGCCGAACAAAAGGTCATCGCGAAGTCGCCTCTCTCGGACCGTCAACGGGACGGCCAAGGAAAAGGGGGCAGCAAGGATGGCTCGACCAACCATTGGCAGGGGAATAAATTTAAATCATTTGTGATATCTCCTGATCTCAAAAACCTTCAGAAAGGGAAGATTCAGGAACTGGGACAGAGCGGATTTGTGGCCCACATGAAGAAGACGCAGGAGATTTTTTCGAAGAAGACCCAGACGCCAACTGTTTTTACGAAGGAACTTTTGGATCAGATTGTTCAGTATGTTCGTATTCTCACCAAGACCAATGGGGAGAAGGAGATGGATGTCTCTCTGCACGAAAAGGTCTTCAAAGGTCTCCGTCTCCGGGTTTCTGTCAAGGATTCCAAGGCGGAGGTCAATTTCCTCACCTCGTCCGAAGAGGTTCGGGAGCTCTTCCTGGCCCATCGCTCCGATCTCGAAAGGACTCTTGCCGAAAAAGGAATTGATGTTCGGCGGATCAATGTTATAATGATTTAGCGTGGTTAGCATCAAATCCTTTGATTTTGGGAATCTTCCCCATTTGACAGATGAGGAGACGGGATTAGCCTCTTCGTTCTACCGCTATTTGTCTCCCGCCCTGCTTCGGGATGAAATCCAGCCCTCCCTTCAGGAGCTTTTGACTACTGAATTAGGGACCGATGTTTCGTTTCAATTCGATACGATCACGACGCAAGCAACTGGTTCGTATCTCGAAAAACTCCCCCCCCAAGGGGTTTTTCTGGTTTTGGGTCTGCCTCCGATGGAGGAACGTGCGTTTGTTGAGATCGATTCCCAATTGGCCTTTGCGATGATTGATCGGTTGCTGGGGGGAGGAGGGGAGGTCCCTCCCTTCCTGCGTGCCTTAACCGAAATCGAGCAAGGGGTCTTTTCTTATTTGCTCCTCAAAATTTTGGCCCGGTTTTATGAAAGGTGTGATCGATCCGCAAAGAGCCATTTTCGGCTCTATGAAATTCGCTCCTCCAGTGAAGAGCTTGCCTCTCTTGTGAAACCGGAGGCATCTTCTCTGATTCTGATGATCAATGTCACGGTGGGGGATCGGTCTGGTTATTGTCGTTTTATCTTTCCGGCCCCTTTTGTCCAGAGGGCCTTTTCAGAACCGGTGAAGGAGATGGCGGAGGCCGATCATCGGTATGAGGAAGGACGGCTTCAGAATTATGGTTTTGTCAAAACCGATCTTTGGGCCGAGGTCGGACGAACCACTGTGAGGGCGCGAGAGCTGGAATCTCTGAATGTCGGAGATGTCGTCCTGTTTGACCAAACCTCGGCGGAGTATCATGAGGGGAAGGTTCAGGGGCAGTTGACGCTTCGTATTGGATTGGGTCAAGAGGCTGCTTACCCTTGTGAAGTGATTGATTCCAATGAAACGTTACATGTGAGGCTAAACTGATGAAGGAAAAAGATCCTTATCTCTCGGAACTGGATGCCTTGGGTGATTTGCCGGAGGACGAGGCGACCGACTTGCATGAAGACCTCCCGCCGATCGTCCCTGAGGAAGAGCCTCCCGCCAATCCGCCGGAGGAGATTAGTTTTGGCGAGGAGGCATTGTCGCTCGCCTCGGATGTCCCTGTTCAGATCGTTGTTGTGCTTGGACGCAAAGGGGTGACGATGAAGGATCTGATGGGGCTCAAGGCTGGAGAGGTGGTGGAGTTGAATAAGGTTCCGAATGAGGCGGTCGATCTTGTTGCACATGGACGTGTGGTGGCGAAGGGGGAACTTGTGGAGATTGACGGAAAATTGGGGGTTCGGGTTTTGAAAATCATAAAATAAAATATGGAAGGTACACCAGACTTCGCCTGGCTCTTTATCAAGATGATTGCGGGACTGATCCTGGTCCTTGCCCTGGCGATTGTTTTGATCCGGTATGTCCTTCCGCGTACCGGTGCACGATGGGGACGACGACCAAAGGATGGTTGGGTTCGGATTGTTGATCGATTCGCCCTGGAGCCGCGAAAGAGTCTCTATTTGGTAAAAATTGCGGAGCGCTATCTCGTTTTGGGGACTGGTGAGGGGTCATTAAGTCTGATTCAGGAGTTGACGGCAGAAGAGGGGGGAAAAATTGAAAACGGGATTTAAAATCGCCTCCCTCTTGTTCTTCACGCTGCTTTCCCACGACGTTGCCTTTGCCCAAGCGACCAATCCGCCACCCTTTTTGGGTGGGTCCACCGAACAGGCGATCGCCCGACCTCTGGTCCTTCTGCTTGTTCTTGTCGGGATCTCCGTGGTTCCCTTTGTCGTCATGATGACGACATCATTTGTGAAGATCGCCGTCGTCCTCGCCTTGATTCGGAATGCCCTCGGAACCCAGCAGATCCCGCCGAATACGATCATCACCGGCCTTGCCTTGATCTTGAGCATCTACATTATGGTCCCGGTCGGGATTGATGTTTATAAGGTGGCCGGCGGGACGATCCAGAGTGGAAGTGCGAAGCCGGTCCTCTCCGATGTGACGGTGAGTCTGCTCGTGAAAGGGATTCAGGAGGCGCGCGAACCGGTCCGTGCCTTTCTGATCAAGCATGCCCATGCAAAGGAAAAGGAGCTTTTTTATAATCTGGCGAAGAGGATGAGGAAACCGGAGGATCGGGAGGGTGTTACCGACAAGGATTTTACGATCCTGGTTCCCTCGTTTGTGATCTCGGAGCTTTCGGAATCTTTCCAGATCGGGTTCATCATCTTTCTCCCGTTTTTGGTGATCGATATCGTGATCACCAATATCCTGCTCGCCTTGGGGATGTTCCAGATCTCACCGGTGACGGTGTCATTGCCGTTTAAGCTGCTGCTGTTTGTCTTGGTGGATGGGTGGTACCTTATAGCGAAGGGGATAATTTTGGGGTATGTATAAGGTAGGAGGTTGATCGTTTGGAATCCTACGTCATCTCAATCACCAAACAGGCGCTCTATCTGACGCTGATCCTGACCGCTCCCCCGGTTGTTGCCGCGCTGTTGGTCGGTCTTGCGATCAGCCTGATCCAGGCGACGACTCAGATCCAGGAACAGACACTGACTTTCGTGCCGAAATTGGTCGCGGTCATGGTGACGCTCGTCCTGGTCGGGCCGTGGACGATGGTTCAATTGGTTAATTTTGCGCAGGCTTTGATGGATTCATTTCCGACGTACGTTAAATAAATGGAAAAAATTTTCCAACTCGCCGGCGTTCCGACCATCGACTGGCGATTTGCCCTTGTCGTCGCGAGTCTTATATTTGTCCGACTCATGATGATCACGGCGACGATCCCGTTTCTGACCGGCAAACCGGTGCCGGGGATGGTCAAGGTCGGTCTTGCGTTGGCGCTGCTTGTTTTTCTGTATCCGTATATCTCGGCGACACTTCCCGCGAAGACCACGATCCCGCCTCTCATGATGATGATTCTCTATTTCAAGGAGGCGTTTTACGGGATCGCGATCGGTTTCGCCTCATCGATTGTCTTTCATGGTTTTCAGGCGACGGGACTTGTGATCGATAACCAACGCGGGGCGGCGCAGGCGAGGTTGCTGATCCCGCAGTTCGGTCAAGAGAGCTCGGTCTTTGGACAGTTCGAATATCTGCTGGGGATCGTCATCTTCCTCGTAGCGGGAGGGCATCTCCTCTTTTTCAAGACAGTCGTGGAGAGCTATGAACTTCTTCCGATTCTCACGCTCCCGAAATCCCAACCTGATGTTGTTGCGCTCGTCGATGAGTTTATCCGGTTGACCGGTATTGTCTTGATCCTCTCGATGCAGCTTTGCGCCCCCGTCCTGATCGCGATCTTCATTGCCGACGTGATCCTCGGGACGATCAGCAAGACCGCCCCGTCGATCAATGTCTGGGAGTTAGGCTTCGTCGTGCGCGGTGTCCTCGGTGTCCTGATCGTTTTCCTGGGGATCGGCCTGATCGCCTCACAGATGGAGAAGCTCAGTCTCGGGATGATCCCGCAGGTGGAGAGGATCATCAACTTTCTTGGAAAATCTTGATCCCGATCTTTCGGGCGATCTCTTCTTGCTGTCGATCGGCTGTGAGGAGTTCCAGGCTGGAGAAGTCAGGATCGATGTGGACCATCATGGCTAGATGAAACGCATCGCCTCCGCGGCAATAACCATGCTGGAAAACTTTTTGATATTCGTATTCTAAAGAGCGACCAGGTGCAATGAGTGTGACATCAGTCAAAAGCTTCGATGCGCTATCGAGAGGTATCTTTTCTCTTCTTGCTGAGGCATAGACCTCTGCTTCAAGAAGATAAGAACTCAATATCTCACTCTGCCGGGCAAAGATTTCACGATATTTTGGAGACTTCTCTTCACCAAAAAGCATGGCAACAACAACCGATGAATCGACGTAGATTTTTGTCATTCTCGATCCGCAAGAAATCTTTTCAAGGCGCCGGGCCTTGGAATGGGTGATGGGAGGGATGCCGATTTTCTGGATCGTCGCACAAGGCCTCGCGCCTCAAGTTCTTTTAATCTTTCGTCCAGGGTCGATGCGGTTTTTTCTTTGAAAGGAACCACTTTGGCAATCGGTGTTCCTCTTTCAGTAATGACCGTCTCTTGTCCCTTCTTTACCATCCGTAAGACCTCAGAGAGTTTCGCCTTCGCCTCGTAGATAGAATAGGTGTGAGCCATGAAGCGAATACTATATTATCTAGTCAGACTAGTCAAGTTAGTCGGCCACAATAACTCACCCCCCGCCCCTCTCTTACATTAAGAGAGGGGGGAAGATTTAACCCCCTCTTATTATAAGAGGGGGATCTTGCTTTCTCGGATATACTTGAGGGGAGTTATGTATTTAACTACTTATTTTAATTAACTAATTTAACACAAAAAAATCCATCCCCCCCCGCAACTTGGGGGCCTCCCCCTCCCGATAATTACAATGTGAGTAGGAGTATACACATTTTAACCCCGGGGGATCAGGTTCCGCCTTTGGCGGAGGAGGTCTAAATCCATGGAACATTATGGATTTGAAGGAAGGTTCCTTTCCCTACCGGGGGAGCGGTTTGGGTTGCTTGAAGGGGTCCCTGGTCCCGGTGAAGGGGGCGTACCGACGAAAGACCTCTACGAGCAAGGAATGAAAAAAATTGAGGAGGAGGCTAAAAAAGCGGAACAGGAGGCAACACTTGCAAAGCTTCGGGAGGCGAGACGGCTCATTCCAGGGACTGTGGATGACTTGAAGGGGCTCGCTTCAAAGTTTGTCAAAGACTTTCCGGGCTTGAAGCATTTCCTGACCGACAGGACATTTGTTGTTCCAGGTGTTGCCCGGGATATCCCACAGGGATTAAGAGGGAAGCCGATGACCAAAGATGAACAGGAGTTGAGCGGTTTCGTCCAAAAAGTTTTATTTGGGATGCCGGATCCTCAAGGGAATTATGAACCAGGGTTTCGAGGTTCGATGTCGGAGAAGGCTCAGTTGCAGCTGATGGAGGCGATGAGAATCGCTGACCGAGTCGATGAGAGTAATAACGGGACAATTGATGAGGCCCCGGAATCCGGAAACTTCGGTGAGACAAAGCTGAATTATGGTGGGGGGCGCTCTGAGACCCTGAAGGAAGAAGACCTTGTTCGGGGTGCCGTGATCCTTTCCAGGGGTCTTGAGCCGAAGATGAAGCAATTAAGGGCTGATTTGAGAAAAGTTGAGGAGGCGATTCGGAAGGAAATCGAGAAACTTCAGGATCAGATTATCAAAGACAGGGGGGAGGACCTTACCGCTGAAGAAAGAAAGCTTCCAAAGGAGAAACAGATTGAGGCGATAGTTTATAAAGAGACGCATCCCAGCGCCTTAAATCAGATCTTGAAATCACAAGGTGGTAAATGGGGCCTTATTATAATGGGTCTCTTCATGGCGTTTCAATTTGGTTTGGGGCGCGGCATTCGTAATATCGGACGTCGCCTCAGGGGCCGTCCTCCTATCCCAAGTGAGAAACAGATGCGTGTCAAAATCGAACAACAGGGTCGAGATCTGGCAGAGTTGAGAGAGGCCCTTGCGCGTGAAATGGAGGCTTTTAGGGCTGAGGTCACTGCCGCAGTCAAGGCTGCGGCAACAACGACACCTGCCCCCGCTGCACCACCTGCTGCCGAGGTGGCAGTCGCCCCTACTGCAGAAGTTGCCGTGACTGCTGCTCCAGCTCCTGCAGCCGCTGCCGAACCAGCCCCAGCTGTTCCAGCTTCTCCATCACCCGCGCTACCGCCTCCCGCCGAGGCTACACCACCGCCGCCACCTCCAGCAGCTATGAGGACCGCTGCCGCTCCTGACTGGAATGCGGTAGACCCCACCCAGACCAGTTTGGACGAAGCTAGTTTGTTAGATGAGGCCCCTATTAGACCAGGGCGCTTGGCTGTTGCTCGGCGTCAATTTATGGAAGGGGCCCGTGAAGGGTGGAGTGAACCCAGTGTCGGAATTCGTGGGGCTGCAGGGGAGATAAAGGGGGGAGTTCTTTCCGGAGCAGGTGCCTTATTTACGCTAGGTTTTGCAGGACTTATCGGGGCCGGCTATGCTGTGGAGAAGAACCGTGGGTTGAGTCGTGCCGAAAAAGATGACTACCAGGAGATTATCGGGTGGGTTGGTATGGGAATGGGTGTTGGTATGGTTGCCTTGCTTGGCTTCAGACATTGGGCAGGGGCAAGCCTGAGTGGCTTCGGTCTCACAGGGGCCGCTATTGCGAGGGTCATCGGTCCGGCACTTGTCGCTACTTATGGTCTGAACGACGCATTTCAACACTGGCTGGATGAATATGGTGGCAAGTCAGAAGATCTTGAATGGCGATACGGAGCGACCGCCGTGGCGTTTGTGGGAGGGGCCCTCTTGGCAGTTGCCAGCGCCCCTGTCGCCGTCGGATTGGGCGCCGGTCTTACTGTTGGAACGAAGCTCGATCAGAAATTTCATATTGGAGAAGAAACCGAGAGGAGATTTGTAGAGGCCTACGGGACCCCAAGTGCACTTTATAAAGATGGAAAGCTTGTTCGAGATAAAGATGGAGATATCATCTTCAGAGATAAGGTTGAAAAGAGGGATGCGCAGGGTCGGGTCATGCGTGATAAAGAGGGGAATACGATCTACGAATATGAGAACGATGGTTCCTTCCTCTCCTGGATTGCCAGTAAGCCTGATTTTGGGAAATACAATAACACTCAGGAGCAGGATCGTTATGTCGCTGCCTATGAGGAGATTCTCGATAAACAGCTCCCGAAGATAAAAGAGCAGGGTCAGGTTTCTATCGAACAATACTGGGATGGGACGCGAACCTATGACAATGGCGAGTCCAAGGTTAAACTTCGCAGAGAGGCGACCGGAGATAAGATGGTTCCTTATAAATATTTTGTTGAGGTTGACAAAAAAGAATATCAAATTCCTGTGGAGACCAGCGCGTCGGTCCGAAGCTGGCTTAAGGACAAGTTCCAAGCCCTGAAAAAGGACCTGAGACCGACCGACAAGCTGACGTTTGTCTTGGACGAACTTGTTGCCGGAGTTGACAAACAAGCGAATGTTGAGCTTCGACGAAAAGTGGTTCGATATGAAAACGACAAGCCTGTCTTCAGCTACTTTTTATCGCATGATGGGCGTACGCAGCAGATTACTGCGAAGACACCAGCGGAGTTGCGGAATAAAGTTGAGTCTTTTCTGAAGGACGATCTGAAGCTGACGGACAAGGATAAACGAACTGCTGTCGCAGACCAGCTTCTTGGCGGGATCAAAGGTGGGACAGAATCTGTTGTTGGATCTCCCGAGGTGATCAATTGTTGGCTGAACAATCGACTTGAGGCGTTCAAGAAGGTTGGTGCACAACCAGAGATCGCGAAGCTTGAGGCTGTCGCAAAAGATCTGACAAAGCGTGTCGCCAATTCGAACAAGGTTTCCGGTGAAACCGCCCATGCCTTAAGATCAGTTGCTATCAGAAGCTGGTTGGAAACCTTGCATGGACGGCTCAAGAAGGAAGAGAAGCAGGAGGGGGAAAAGACAGGAGAACTCGCTAAGGTCATTCAAAAGGTAGAAAAAATTATAGTGGATGAGGGAGTCGTGTCGACATTGGTAACTTTTGTGACAAAGGATCAATCCGCAGGCCCAAAACCGGCCGATAAGAAGGCGGCTGGGACAACCACAACCAGTTCGACGACGAGCACGACGAGTTCGCCGACTCCTCGGGTCCACAAGACGAGTGCTAAACCGGGGGCACCTGTAGTAGAGGATGTGAAGTAGAGAGGAACAAGAGGAAACAATGGCAGATTTTGAAGTTATAGTTCGAACAGGAGGTAGAGGGGCAAGGGATCTTGCGACAGCTGTGCCGCCTGATCTTGATGGTGGGAATCTTTTGACCGTGAGTCCTGAAGAGGCAGGCCAAACCGTTTTTACCCTTGTTGGTGGTACGACGAAGGCGACCGTGGACGAGCTTAAAGCACAGGGGGCGACGGAGATAATTTTTAGACGACCTGGGAAAGCGGACATCAAAAAACCGATCGCCTTTTGGGATGGCAAGCTGACCGCATACAACGCCTTCCATGCCGAACCGGTCCACACCGTCAAGATTACCATTCCTTCCAAGACTGAAATCCAAAGGCTGACCGGGACCGGAAGGGATGCGAAGGAGCACCCGCTCTACCCGTTGATCAAATATGAAAAACAGGAGATTCCGATCACGATCGAGTTTCCCGAAGGATATGATAAATTCGACGAGTTTACACCGGAGATTGCCAAGCGGGTCATGAAGGCGCTCGAGGATCATCATCCCGATCAGGATTTTGTGAAGGCGTTGAAGAACGCCGCCCAGAGTTTTGGATTGGGGTCCAAGATTTCAGTGAAGTTCGGATATGCCCCCGACACCGACATGAGGACGATCTATAGTCAGTCCCAACTCGAAGGGGCGAAGGCCGAGGGGAAAGAAGACGACGGGATTCATACCAGTGACCCTCATTTTGCAGCGTACAATTTTGGTGAAGCTTATAAATCAGTCCATGCCGCACTCGCGACCGCGCGCAAACTTGAGATGCGGATCCTGGAGCTGATCGAAGAGATTTTGACGATACTTGCCGTCGGAGATCCCGACCTCCTCGCGATCCTGGCTGATCTCGAGGCGGCGCTTGAGCAGGTCGAGGCGTCGAAGACAGGGATTATCTCTGCCGAAAAGAAGGCGCATCTTAGAAAGAAGATCCAGGCACTTCGCGATGAACAGTTTAAACATCAGGAGAAGGCTTCAGCGGCGATCGGGAAAAAAGATCAGGCGGCCTACGACAGAAGCAAGGCGGATGTTGAGAAGATCGGTTACCTGATCCAGGACGCCGAGGCTCTGAAGCAGATCTATGACGAAATGCCGCAGATCCATATGCGTGCCGCCGAGGCGGCCAGGAACACCGCCGAACGGATCCGATATTCCAGAGATCGTAGCAAGCAGTAACCCCTTGGTCTGGTTATTTCGTAAGCAGAAAATTATAAACCTCTCTCCGATGACCGATCTTTAGAATCCAGATCTGATTTTCAGTGATTTTGTAGATGATCCGCCAATCTCCGACTCGAAGACTCCAAAGATTTTCTCCCGTATATCTTAACGGCTTTCCGAAATCGGTTGGTGCTATGGAGAGGCGTTCCTCGATCGTCGATTTGATTCGCTTTAAAGTTGGTTTGTCCAGTCGGTGGATATCCTTTTCCAGACAGTTTCGGTCGTAGAGGATTTCAAATGACAATCAGAGTCCCGCTTTTTTCCAGAATTCCCCATGTGTAAGAGCCTTGGACGGATCAAAGTTTTTTGCCCTCTTGCCCGCCGCGCGTGACCAGTAGCGGTCTTCATAACTTTCATAGGCTTCGCGGACCAGATCTCGTAATTTCATGGAGAGGGAGAGCCCGTCCTTCTTGGCCACCTTGCGAATCCAGTGATAAAGTGGACTTTCAAGAACGACCATGACCCTTGGATTTTTTGTACTCATAGTAGCCTCAAGGTATCAGATCTGATGAACCTTGGTCAAGCGGGTTTTCCATTAACCCCGGTCCCCCTCTTACCCTCCGGCCAGCAGAAACTGCTCCAGCGTCATTCCGGTGACATGGCTGGTTTGAAACGGGGTGCCACAGATCACGGCCAGGTGACCGTGGGGAAATGATTTAGAGAACCAGCTAAAATCAAGTGGGCCCGCCCGTCCGCGTTTGACTTCGATCAACTCGTGGTTTGGAGTCACAAAATCAATTTCATGATCCTTCGAGCCCCAAAAGCCGATCGCTTCAGGGTTGTCTGCTCCGGCCAGAACAGATCGCCGCCAAACCTCCTGAGCGACCAACCATTCCATAAACATTCCCTGCATTTCCGTAGTGAGCGTCTCGAACTGATCGATGGAACGCAGTGCCGCCGGGTGAAAAGCGATCGCTACGGCAAGGTTGATGAAATGGAATTTGCATCGTTTTCTGATTTGCAGAATACCGGCATTGGTATCCCACGGCCAGGCGGGGAGAACGGCCAAAAGGTCGGAGAGCTGTTCCAGATAGCCGCTTGCCACCGTGTTGTTTGCGAGGCCCGATTCGCGGGCCAGTTTGGCATATCCGATCGGTTGCCCGCCGCCTCTGAAGAGGATCGGCAGAATTTGGGTTAGGGCAACCCGGCTCCTGCCCGAGGCGACGACTTCTCCCATAACCCAGTCCCGGATCAGTTGAATGAAGTATTCGGGGAGGTGTTCAGATTCATAAATGTCGTTGCAGGCCAAGGGGGAGCCTCCGGTCAGGAGATAGGCGATCCAGCTCTTTTCCCCCAGCTTGTGTCCGCAGAGACGGTGGAACTCCCGGTACGAAATGGGGAGAAACAAGAACTCGCTTTTCTTCAATCTCCCCTTGCGACCGGGGAGTTTTTCCGATCCTCGGCGGAGGTCCGATGCCTTTGAACCGGTCGTGATCACGAGGATATTTCTCAGGAGCCCTTGGTCGATCACCCGCTTGATACCCCGCTCCCAACCGGTGACGGCCGTAATTTCATCAATGAACAAACGCTTCACTTTTGCATCGGGGGAATAGGAGGCCTCCAGGTTTTCTATTTCCCGTACCAGATCCTCCGGAGAGGCCAGTTCGTCTCCATTGAGATAGAAGGCGGATCCACGTCCATAATCCTGGATCGATTTTTTTAGGTGCATTTCAAGCCATGTGCTTTTTCCGTACTGTCGGGGGCCGCGGATAGTAATCAGGCCCGGCTCCAGTGGGAGTTCCTCGAGGCCGAATTCAAACCGGAATTGCACCACCCTGGATTTCATCTCGGCCAAATGAGGCCACATATCTTCGCGGTCGATCTCACCTTGCGCCAAAAGTTCGTTAAAAGACTTAACGTCCATAACGTTAAGATACCTAACGTTTCAAACGTTAGCAAGAGGATATTCCCACACCGATAACGGATTAGGGGATATATTTATTGTGACTCTCTCCAGATTCCTGTAAAATAAACGCAATTTCAGCCCCATGTAACGCAACTTGAGGCAGCTCTGGGGCCGATAATTTAGATGTAAGGGGGCACTACCCCCTCCAAGGAGGATCTATGGAGACTTGGGGATTTGAAGGACGACGCAGCGAGATGCCGGGGGAGAGGTTTGGGTTAATGACTTATGAATTTATCAGGAGACACCATGTAAATGAGCAAGCCCTTCGAGATGGTGGAGTGTTAGAGAGACTCAATACGGCAGAAGATAAGGATGATTTGCTTCAGAAAATTGATGCTGCGAAGAAGGCAATCAACAACAAATTAGATAAAGCTGAGGATGAAGACCAGATTGAAAAACTTGAAGCTGCCTTGGAAGAGCTTACGGAACTCGAAGGCAAAGTTGATGAAACGAGAGCCGACAGGGCCGACGCACCGGATCATACGCGTCGTGGGGGTCGTGTTCGTACCACCTCTGAGGGTGGAGATGACGAGGGTGATCCGTATTCATTACTGACAAAAGATGAAAAAAAAGAGCTTCAATTAGCAAGACGGGATCATGAAATGGCAAAGTATAAACGTAGCGGAGAGCGGATGAATAATCAGAATACATTGGAAGAGCTCGGCCTGGCAGGTACCGCCTTCAATATGTTTAATGGGGCGGTCGGTGGCGGGCCGTTCATGAGCAGTGCCAGTGTCGGTCCCGGTGGATCTTCTTTTGGTGTCGCGAGTGGTGGTGGATCTGGTCATTTCGGTGTTGCGCCGTTTGGTGGGGGGGGCGGTGGTCTCTTGGGAATTGCCTCTCCCGGCGTGTTTGGTGGTCCAGGGGGCGCGATGGGACCGGGCGATGTGCTTTTCAATATCGGCGCCCCGATGATGGCTGGTGCCGGTGGGCTTGGCGAAGATATCCGACGCCAAAATTCAAAATTGGAGGCGTTGATCAATTTCCTGCTGATGCAGATCCTTTCCGGGAATACCGATGCGATCACGAGCGCGTTGATCGCGATCTCCCGGAAGTCGAAGGGGACGCTGATCCTCTCCTCGGTCGCGATGCTCTCCGCGATGAAGCAGTATGACAAGCAGCAGGGGCAGATCTCCGATACCTTCCAGAAGCTGCAGTTCGATCCGGGAAATCCCGACAGCATGGCGAATTTTCAGCATCAGTCACAGGGGCTCTCGATGCAGTTGAACAGCATCGCGGTGGCGCGGCAGATGCTGATGAATCAGATGCGGGATGTGCTGACGATGACGGAGGAGATCGGGAACGTCGAGAAGTCGGTGCTGGATATCGTCGGGCAGTTCAAACGGCATTATTCGAGGTTCAATGTCTAACATCAACAAAACAATGAACATCGGCGGGAGCGCGGGGGCAAACTCCGTCCCGCAGAAATCCCCATCCGATGAATTTTCCCGTACCGGGAAACGAGACGGGGTTCCCTCGGAGTATCGCTCTGTCGAGGTCTCCCAAAAAATAGCCGAGGCGGCAGAGATCCGTCCTCAGGAGCTCCTGACACGGCTGTCACGTGAGGATTATCAACGGCATAAGGAGGTCGTGACTGACCTTGAGACCGCGCTTTCGCAGGTGGTCGATAAAAAGGCGCTTGAAGAGGGTCGGGCAAAAGGGATCGTTCAGTTTGCGAGAGAAAAGTTGGCTGGACTTCAATCCAAAGTGAATCAGGAGAAAAATCCCGCGAAGAAACAGCTTTTGCTGAAACAGGTCCAGACGATCAAGAATTCTATTGATGCGGTGAAGAAGGTTCAGGCGGAGATGGAGACGAAATTTGAGGCGCAGGGACCGTCTGATGTGCCAAAGACACGCCTTGATCTTGCCTTGAACAAGTTGACACAGATTTACGGAGAGAAGATTCCGGTCCAGGAGCCGGCGAAAATTCGCGAGGTGGTGATCGGAAGGCTCCAAAAAAATCTCCAGCTACTCGCGGAAGGGCGTCGCAAGGTCGCGGCTGAACTCAGACAGCAGATCGAGCTCCGCAAATCAGGAAAGGCGGATGAAAAGAGGATCAAGGAGCTTCAGCTCGAAGAACAGAAATTTTTGAGAGGGGAAAAACTTTATTCCGATACGATTGTGCATGTCGAGAATTGGGTCAGAGAGCTTGAAAAAGGAACCATTGAATCCGAGCTTCGACAGGAGTTGAGTGTGGGACAAGATGACGAATCGGTGGCGACTGAGGAGGAGGGGTCTGGGGGGACTTCCGAGGCTTCAGCCGCCACACCCACCAACACACCAGCAACCGGGCGCCCCGGTGGTTCTCGAGGCCGCTTTGTCGGGATCTCCTCCGCAGGTGGAGGGGAAGGGACTCCTTATGATGATGGGGACTCGGATTATATTGAGATGAACCGGGGATCGGGGGGGACGACCATCGTTCAGTCCCAGTCTGCCGGAGGGGCGAGTCGTCCTTCGGATCTCATGATCGACATTGCGCTGAGTTCGACCAATACAGCGGTCTTGGAGAATGCCGGACGTGTTCGTGCAGAATGGCAGAGGACGAAGCGCGTGGTCGATCAGATCATGAGGCGCCTCCTGGCGGGTGATTACCGTGTCCTCGATCTTGCGTTGATCATGCTCTCCCATCAGGCGGCGATGTCGACCGTGACGGTAGGGGCGAAAATGGTGAAGGCGCTCGAGGAGCAGGATCGGCAACAGCAACAGGTGGTGACACAACTTGATCAGCTTTCGGCAGAGAATCCTAATTTTGCCTCACAGGCCTCATCAGCGAATCTGCAGGTGAACAAGATTGCGACAGACCGTCAGGCGACGATGAACCTGCTTCGGACGGCGCTGACCAGTATGGAAGAGATTCAAAATATTACGAAGTCGTATCTGGATATCCAAGGGGCGCAGATCCGACATCTCTCACGATTTAATACTTAAACCTGATAACTTATTGTCATCACTCAAGAATTATGTTACCTTAGGAGGTAAAAGAGGTGGCCGTGGCGGCGAAAAAGAAGGGGGATACCGAAAAGAAGAAGGAAACGGCAAACCCACTTCAAGAAGAGGTCATCAAGCAACTTGAAGAGGCGCTGAAGAAGGTCTCCCCGGAAAAATTGACTGAGGCGAAGAAGAGAGTGGCGGAGCTCACGAAAGGGGATCTTTCGTGGACGGAACTTTTTGCCCTCCCCCCTGAGAAACTCCAACAGATGGCGACGATCGGTTATGAGCAGTTCAAATCGGGTGGTTACGACCGGGCTGAGAAGATCTTCAGGGGCTTAACAATCATTGATCCTGAAAATTATTATTACCATCAGATGTTGGGGGCAACCTTTCAACGTCAGGAGAAGTACGCCGAGGCGATCCTGGAATATTCTGTTGCGGTTGATCTCAATCAAAAGGACACCGTTTCATACACGAACCGGGGCGAGTCTTATTTGGCGATGGGTCTTCTCCCTCTGGCGAATCAGGATTTCGACAAGGCGATCTCTTTCGACAAGGAGGGGAGTGATCGTTGGGCAAACAGAGCACGCATGTTAAAAGAACAGGTGAAGATTAGAGGAGATAAGAAATAATTTATGCCAGTAGATCCGACATCTTTTCGAACAGATCACCAACTGGAAACCCCCGCATCCAGAGTCGATCTTCCGATTGCGAGTCCCGAATTTTACCGGGATCTTCAGGTTCCAAAGACAGTCCTTCAGGATCTCCGTCTCCTCTCGCAGTTTTTCTCTTCGCAAGGGGCCAAGCTGCATTCCCTGGAATACACCGAAAAGATCAAATCGCTTTCCGGAGAGATCCCTGAGTTTGATGAGATTCGGGAAGAGATCGAGAGTCTTCAGCCTGTTGAGTTGCAAGAGGAGCAGGCCTTGGGGAGCCTTTATGAGGAGATTCAGAGGGCGTTGAACAAGGGAGGGAAGGGGATAGGGATCCAGTCGGCGGGTGACCTGAATAATTTGATTGAGCGGGCCCAGGATTATGTGAGTAACCGTGGAGCGACGCCAGGTGCGGATGTTCCTGTTGGCGACCTCGATATCTTCGATCAGGTTTTCATGACCGAGATCAATGAACAGAAGGGGAAGAGAGACGAAGAGTATCAGAAAATTCTCACGATAGCCTCTGTCGATCCGGAGACCGCCGTCTTGGCGGCTGTCTTCACGATGGCGTATAGAACGACCGATTACTATGGTGAAAAACTGAAAAAGGCGATGGAGGTGTATCGAAATCAGATTGATCAACTCGATCAGTCGACCGCCCGTATGGATCTCACCGGTGCCTCGACTGCAGAGATTGCGAAGGCGAATGCGGAGCTTTCCAAAAATACGAGCTATATGGGAATTGCCAGTTTTGGAATTCAGAGCCTCAAGCAGAAGCTGGACCAGGTCGATAATATGACACAATCGATCTTGGGGAGTTTGCAGGAGACCCAGAAACAGATAATAGCGAATTTCAGAGGCTAAACCTTCGATGCCTCTTGACGAAACAAGACGACCCTTCGAAGAAGACGACCGAGGACGCGTTCTCGATCCAAATCCGGAACGAAAACGTTTCCTGACGGAACTTTTTTACAAATTTGCCAGGGGCCGGCTTTCGATCTCCGATCTCGCCCGATTTCCCAAGAAAAAACTGATGCGTCTTGCCGAGATAGGATACTTCAAATACAAGTATGGCCGCTATCAGGAGGCGATGAAGATTTTCGAGACGCTTATCGCCGTCGACAATGCGAATCCCTACTATCATACCGCGCTCGGGGGGGTTTACCAAAAAATGGGACGTTACGTCGATGCCGTAGTGGAATACACGCGGGCCTATCGTCTAAATCCGAAGGATCTCTGCGTTTTTGTGAATCGCGGGGAGATCTATCTCAAGCATAAAAACTTCCGAAAGGCGGCTGAGGATTTTCGGAATGCAATCGTCCTCGATTCGGAAGGGAAGAGTCTCTGGGCGAATCGTGCCCGTTCACTCGTGATAGCGTTGAAGAGAAATTTGGAGATGCGGCAGAGGATGAGGAAGCCTGCTACTCCCCCTCCTCCACGTCCCCGAGGATCCCGTACTTCTTAAGCAGATTTCGAATATGCTTTCGATCAATGCCCGCCTCACGCGCGGTCTTCGAGATATTGTAATTGTTTCTGCGGAGGAGGGCGGCGAGATAGTCTTTTTCAAACCCCTCAACGATTTTTTGCTTCGCCTCCTTGAAGGGAAGTCCCATATCGACCGGCATTCGTTCCGTCGCCTCATCATCCTCTTTTTCGATTTGCTCAAAAACATAAGAAACATGTTGTCCTGCGATCGTGTTTCCCTCGACGAGCGGGACCATTCTCTCAAGTATGTTGATCAGCTCACGGACGTTCCCGGGCCACTGGTATCGCGACAGCATTTTAAGGGCGTCATCGTCGACACGGGTGACCCGAAGGGATCCATCCGGTTTCAGATTAAATTTGTTGGTCGCCAGGCAATGTTCGATGAGAGGGCCAATATCGTCCGGACGTTCCCGAAGCGGAGGGACGTTAATCTTTACAACCGACAACCGATAGTAAAGGTCTTCCCGGAATCGTCCTTCGCTGACCTCTTTGCGAAGATTACGATTTGTCGCGCAGATGACACGCACATCGATCGGGGCCGAATCATTCGCCCCGACCTTTTTGACTTCACGTTGTTCGAGGGCCCTCAGAAGTTTTGGTTGGAGGTCGAGCGAGAGCTCGCCGATTTCATCCAGGAAAATTGTCCCTCCATTCGCCTCTTCGAAGGCCCCGCGTCGACTCGAAACGGCTCCCGTAAAGGCCCCCTTCACATGCCCAAAAAGTTCGCTCTCAATCAAGTTTTCTGCCACGCCTCCACAGTCGAAGACGACAAACAGCTTGTTTTTGCGTGGGCTGTACTCATGGATCGCCCGGGCGACCACATCTTTTCCTGTTCCGGTTTCTCCCTCGATAATGACCGTGGCGTTTGTCGGTGAGATTTTTTCGAGGATGCTGAAGATCTGGCGCATCTTTCGAGACCGACCGCGCAGAGGACCGAACTCCTCCTTCGTAGACGGCTCGATCTGAACTTTCTCGTCGAAAGCGGTAAATTCGATCCTGGTTTTTCCAAGTCGGATCACGTCACCCGGAGACAGGAACGCCTCCTTGACGCGAATGTCATTGATATAGGTGCCGTTGGTGCTTTCAAGATCTCTCAAGAGATAGCGATCTTCTGACTGAACAATTTCCAGATGATTTCTTGAGACCGTCTTGTCATCAACCACCATGTCATTTGTTTCTTTTTTCCCCACCTGAAACTTGGATCTTGAGAGCGGGAATTTCTTTCCCTTGCCGGATCCTTCAATAACAACCAATTGGCATTTACGTTGAAAGACGACATCTTTTTGATCTTCTTTCCCGATCAGTTGTGTGTCGACATCAACAGTAACAGGTTTCGGATCCATTAAATGACCTCCTCATTTTTTTTCCAAAACAGCATTGTATTTTTTATTTCCTTCCGAGCTGAGATCCACGGTCGTTTCCCAAGGTTCGTAGCCATCGAGCTGAATGCGAATGGTATGCTTGCGGTCTCGTGGGACTTTGTTGATTGTGACCGGTGTCTTGGGGGGGATCATATCTCCGTCGAAATAGATATTGGCCCGTGGAGGAGTTGAATTGATGCTGATTTCTCCGAAGAGGCCTTGGAGCTGGATTGTCCCCAATGATTTCAATTCCCCGGCATCGAGCGTGATATTCGATGAATAACGCAAGTAGCCTTGTTTCGAAATCAAAAGCTTCACGGCACCTGCAGGAATACTGGTAACCGTGACGGGTGTTGTTCCCTTGAACTCAGCATTGACATAAACATCGGCCCCTGACGGTTCCGAATCCAATTTAAGTGATGCCGGTTTTCCGCCGATCGCCGCTGTTGTGGGAGTATGCGGCTCCGGTTTTGCCTCCTCTTTAATTTCCGGGTTGAGAGAGGCGCTGACATTAGCGGTCTCATTTCCCTTGATGGTAAGGCCTCGACGACTCCAGGCTTCATATCCCTCTTTCTGCAGGGTGACGTTGAGTTTTCTGCCTGCTTCAAGCTGGTCAAAAGTGGAAGGGGTTACTTCTCCGGTATCTTTTCCATCGAGAAGAATTTTTGCCTGAGAAGGGTTGGATCGAATATCCAATTTCCCGTATCGAGCTGCCTTGGGTTTTTCTGCAGTTGAGGGGGGAGGGGCAGAGGGTTGTTCGATTTTGGGAAGATTCGTCAGTGTTGCAATCAGCTTTACCGGTTCCAGATCTTTGACCTGAACCCCTCCAAACCAGTCGGCATGCCCCTCTAATGCCAATTTGATCTGATAATCCTTCGGGACATGAAGATTTTCGATTTTCGAGGGAGTGGCCTTCCCGGTATTTTGACCATCAAGGAAGATCTTGGCGCCGGCGGGTGACGAGCTGATATCGATAACGCCAAGTGGCAACGCCTCGAGAGGCTCATCAATCAGGATCGGTTCGGTCGTCATGAGGGCAAATTTCTTTTTGAATTCCTTATACTGTTTTTTCACAAGCCGGATTTCGTATTCCCTTCCCAACGGGAGTTTCTGGAGTGTGGAGGGGGTTGTCAGTCCGGTATCGGCATCGTTCAAAAATATCTGGGCGCCGGAGGGATTCGTTGCTACCCGGAAACTTCCGATATCGACCGCCTCTGGAGCCGCTGGTGGCGGTGTCCTCTCTTTTTGAACCGGTGTTGTTTTTTGAACAACCACCTCTCGTTTTGCCTCCGGTTTGAAAAATTGATAGCCGAAGTAACCAAGACCGGCTGCAGCGGCCAGGATGCCGAGACCGATCGCCATTCGCCCTGCCTTTTTGACTCCGGGGAGGGAATAGATCCCGGAAACCGCCGTTTTTTGCGTCACCGCTGCCCGTGGCTGAGAGCTTCCATGAACCATGATGTCTTCTTGCTCTGCCTGCTTGATCAGGACGGACCTTGTCTTGTCGTCGAGTTGAGGGATGGCCGCTTTTCTGGCGATCTCTTTTGAGAACATTTTTTGGAGCAGGGAGGCGAGATGTCTCGGTGAAAAATCGATAAATGAGGAATAAAGGAATTTCGTCAGATCGAGCTGAAAATCTCCCACGCTTTGATAGCGATCTTTTGGATTGTAAGCGAGGGCCTTGCAGAGGATCGCCTTGACTGAGGCGGGAAGTTGTTCGGGGAGCATTGTGGTGTTGAGACGGGTTGTTCGAATCTTGTTTAAGACTTCAAACTGTGTTTCTCCCGTAAACAGTTTTTCCCCGGTCAACATCTCGTAGAGGACAACCCCTGCCGAAAAGATATCCGTTCGGTGATCAATCGGTTTTCCCAAAGCCTGTTCTGGAGACATGTAGGCGATTTTCCCTTTCAGAATGCCGGCCATCGTGTGGGAAACATTCATCGCCGCCTTCGCAATTCCAAAATCGACGATTTTTATTTCACCTTCAAAAGAAACAAGAATATTTTGGGGGCTGATGTCCCGGTGGACGATGTTCAATGGAATTCCCTGATAGTCGGTTTTTCGATGGGCATAATCGAGCCCCTTGCAACATTCGCTCATGATATAGACGGCGATCTCTTCCGGCAGTTTTTCTCCTTTTTGAGCCAATCGGGTCATGACCTCGCGCAGATTGGTGCCATTGATGAATTCCATCGAGATGAAATAGTCATCGCCAACTTTTCCCAGATCAAAAACCTGGACGATATTGGCATGGGAGAGGAGGACGGTAAGTTTCGCCTCATCAATCAACATGCTGATGAATTCTTTGTCTGCGGCGCAATGAGGAAGGATTCTCTTGATGGCGAGGAGTTTTTCAAAACCATCGACACCGTAGGTCTTCGCCTTGTAAATCTCCGCCATTCCACCAACAGCTAATTTGTCCAAAAGGACATAGCGGCCAAACGGTTTTGGCTCGAATGAAGATTCTTCTTTCTCTGCCCCTTTTACATCCTCTACTGCCATAGAATCATCCCAATGATTAAGAATGAGGCCCCGAGAAACATGCCGAGAATTAACACGTAAGTTAGGATCACTCCCGGCCGAGGTTTGCCATCTTTCCCTAAAATCCCCCAAAGGACAAGGATTCGTTCTGTAAAGGTCAGGCTTCCTTCTTCCTCTTCTAAAGAATCATGAGCCGGACCCCTCTGAGTCGGAAGGGTCAATCTCTTCGGTTTTTGTCCCAGGAGGCTTGTGCCTCTCCTTCTGCTTCCATCCATCGCCAGGATTCTTTTCAAGAGAGACGGTTTTTTTTCAAATTTATCTTTTTGTTTTTCTTGTTGCTGTTGTTGCCTCTTGTCGGGTTGATCCAAGACACCTCCAACGCGACGGAGGTTTGGATCAGTATGGATTAAACGGTCAATCGGCATATTAATTCTCGGATAATCCCCGTGGGTTTTTTGTCCCCACCGACGACTGGGACTTTTGTCTCCATTCTAAGGCAATAACCTTGCCAAATCAACGAATCTTTTAGCGTTCCAAGATCTTATCAACAGTTTCTTCTTATTTTGATAACAACGAGTTTGCTAGTTCCCTCAGGAGGCCAATGACGAAAGTCTCTAATATAATCAATAAGATAAAGACGATTAATGGAGAGAAATCGATTCGTGTTCGATAGAAAATAGAGGAGGGGATCAGGCGTCTTACCCTTCGAAAAACCGGCTCTGTAGCGAGGTGGAGGAAGCGGACAATCGGGTTATAGGGGTCAGGATTTACCCAGCTGATAATGACCGCAATCGCAACGATGAATGTGTAGATATCAATGAAGAATCCAAGGATTCTGGCGACAGTAAGAACGAGATAGCCTAAAAAGGTCATGTTTGGCCTCGGAGCTCCTTTGCTCGGTTTGTTGCTGCCTCGACCGTTTGTCTCAGAATTTCAGCAAAACCTTTTTCCCTCATAAGATTAAGTCCCGCCTCTGTCGTCCCCCCCTTCGAGGCGACTCGTGATATTAAGACGTCGATCGGCTCTTTAACAGACCTTATCATTTCAACCGCCCCCTTGACCGTTTCAAGAAAAAGGGGGCGGGCAATTTCTTCCGGGAGACCGAGCTGTGTCGCCCCTTTAATCATGGAGTCAATAAAATGATAGACGAAGGCAGGTCCGGCCCCAGAGAGTGCTGTCACAATATCGAGCCATTCTTCCTGAGGGATAAAGAGCGCCTTGCCGACGGCGGAAAAAATCTTGAGCGCCAATTGGCGATCTGATTTTTTTGCGGAGGGCGCTGAGAAAAGGCCGGTGGCTCCCATCCCGAGGAGGCTTGGTGTATTCGGCATTGCCCGAATCAGTCGGGTCCCTTTTGGGAGAAAGCGGAGATAAAAAAGGGTATCGAGGCCAGCAGCAATCGTGATCACGAGATGTCTTGGGGTGATCACGGCGGCGATTTCCTGCAGGACCTCTTTCATCTGTTGTGGTTTTACGGCGAGCAGGATCAGCGGTGCGGATTGTGCCAACTCTGCGTTGGTATCGAAGAGTTGAATCTTGTATTTTTTTCGAAGGAGCCGCTTCTTTTCAGGGTGAAGTGTTGTGGCACCGATTTCTGAGCCCTTGAATATTTTTTTCTTTATGAGCGCGGTGACAAGCGCCTGACCCATGTTGCCGCAGCCGATGAAACCGAGTTTTATTTTTGTTTTTTTCATAATCGTGGCCCAAAAATTCCCGTCCCGATCCTCACCATCGTCGCCCCCTCCTGAATCGCGACCTCGAAATCGTGTGTCATCCCCATCGAGAGCTCTGTTAGTTGGTTTTTGTAGAGTTTTCTAGAATTAATTTTGTCTCGTATCTCTCGCAGATGTCGGAAAAAGGGGCGGGTCTTCTCTGGATCCTCGTCAAAAGGGGGGATCACCATGAGGCCTCTCAGCAAGACGGAATCGAGTTCGTTTATTTGTGGAATCAGATCAAACAGTTCATCTGAATAGGGAAATCCTGACTTTGATTCCTCCTGACCGAGATTGATTTCGAGGAGAATCGATTGTTCCTTGCCGACCTTCTTGGCCTGATTGTGGATCTCCTGCACGAGGGAGGGGGAATCAACGGCATGGATCAGTTCGACGTCATCGATGATTTTTCTGACCTTGTTTTTTTGTAAGTGTCCGATGAAGTGCCAGTGAATTAGAGCGGGTCCTGTCTCGGGTTCCGCCCACCCGTGCTCACCCGTTGCGCGCGGGCGGGCGCCCGACCCGAGCCACCCGCTCTTACCAATAGCTTCCCGATGCTCCAACATCTCCTGCACGTAATTCTCACCGATATCGGTAACGCCAGCTCGAATCGCCTCAGCTATCTTTTCCACCGGTTGACCTTTGGCCACCGCAATTAATCTGATCTCGGATACCGAGCGTTTAGAACGGTGACAGGCAGATTCGATCCGGGCTTTGATCTCTTCAAGGCCCTGAGTAACGCCCCCTTCCGGGGGGGGCTTGTTTAACATAACTCCCTCTCTTACACTAAGAGGGGGAGCGATGAAAATGAAAAGACTTGTCTCCACGGTATTTCTGATGATCATCCTGAGTCTCTCCTGTAAGATGGAGATGCAAAAGGGGATGGAGAGACCGATGGCACTTCAAAAGGGATTTTCTGTCTTAACTCAGGCGACATTTGCCGGTGGTTGTTTCTGGTGTGTCGAGCATGCCTTTCATGAATTGAAGGGGGTCAAGGAGGTTGCCTCCGGTTATATCGGAGGTCAGAAAGAGGATCCGACATACGAAGAGGTCTCTCGTGGGACAACAGGCCATTACGAGGCGATTCAGGTGACCTTCGATTCAAAGGAGATCTCCTATTCAGAACTCCTCGATTTTTTCTGGCGTCAGATCGATCCGACCGATTCGGGAGGGCAGTTTATCGATCGGGGAAGCCAGTATAGGACGGCGATCTTTTATCATGACGACGAGCAGAGAAAACTTGCTGAAAAATCGAAAAAAGAGTTGAGCCATTCCGGCAGGTTTCAGAAGGCGATTGTCACTCCGATCCTGCCGGTGGGGCATTTTTACCGCGCGGAGGAATACCATCAGGACTATTCCAGAAAAAACCCATTTCGATATTCCCTCTATCGATCCCATTCCGGTCGGGATGATTATTTGGAAGAGACGTGGGGCGAGGGAGAATGCAGAGAACGTTCGGGTGATGATTTAAGAAAAACATTAACCCCCCTCCAATATGAGGTCACGCAATGTAGCGGGACTGAGCTCCCGTTTCAAAACGAGTATTGGGATAACAAGAGAGAGGGGATCTATGTCGATATTATCTCCGGCGAGCCTCTTTTCAGTTCCTTCGATAAATTTGATTCAGGAACCGGGTGGCCCAGTTTTACAAGGCCCTTAAACCCCGAGAACATTATAGAAAAGGAAGATCAGGGTCATTTTATGGTCCGGACTGAGGTCAAGAGTCGGAAGGCGGGGTCCCATCTCGGGCATCTTTTCCCTGATGGTCCTCGCACCCTGCCTGACGGCAGGCAGGCAACCGGTCTCCGTTATTGTATAAACTCCGCCTCGCTTCGTTTTATCCCTAAGGAGTCTTTGGAAAAAGAGGGGTATGGGGAATACAAGGCTCTTTTTGAAAAGAAGTAGGGGTGCGTCAATTCCTTATATAGACAAAAGGAATTGCGGCTGATAAAATTAGTGTAAAATCCAATCGTTCTTTCTCAGTTTTAACTCCCCATTAAAAGGATCCTCAGATTTTTTCCGGAGATAAGGCAAAAGTTTGAGGAGCCATTTCGCCAATTCTCTAGGCGAAATGCAAAAAGGGGGGGATATGCCAAATTTGAGTGATGTTGTTCAAGGTCTCTGCGATGAGAGGCACTATCAGGATCTCTCATGGGAAGGGGGCTTTGATGAGTATCTCGAGATCGTGAAGAAAAATCCGAGGATCTCTCGGACCGCATTTCAAAGGATCTACGATATGATCCTGTCCCACGGAACCGAGGAGTACACCGACAGTAAAAAAGTCATCACGCGTTACAAGTTTTTTACCGATCCCCTGGAGAATGGGAAGGATGCGATCTTTGGGCTCGATCTCCCCCTGATGAAGATGGTCAATATCTTCAAGGCATCCGCGATGGGTTATGGGGCCGAGAAACGGCTCTTTCTCTTGCACGGTCCTGTCGGAAGTTCCAAGAGCACGATCGCGCGTCTCCTGAAAAAAGGGCTTGAGGCGTATTCGAGAACCCCCGAAGGGGCGTTATATACCTTTTACTGGGTCAAAAATGGAGGGGATCCCCTCATTTTCGGGAATCAGGAAATGCTTCCCTGTCCGATGCATGAGGAGCCGATTCATTTGATCCCGCTCGAAATCCGGCAAAAGTTTTTTGAAAAGGTGAATGAGGGGGCGCCGAATGATCGCAAGATCCGCGTTGACGGGGATCTCTGTCCTCCGTGTCGTTTTATCTATCGGGAATTGCTGAATCGCTATCACGGCGAATGGAAGAAGGTGATCTCGCATATCCGTGTCCGACGGCTGATTTTGGCCGAGAAAGATCGCGTGGGGATCGGAACCTTCCAGCCGAAGGATGAAAAGAACCAGGACTCGACAGAGCTGACAGGGGATATGAACTACCGAAAGATCGCGGAGTATGGTTCAGACTCGGATCCGAGGGCGTTTAACTTCGATGGGGAATTTAATATCGCGAATCGCGGGATGATCGAATTTATTGAGATGCTGAAGCTCGATGTCGCCTTTCTATACGATCTTCTCGGGGCGTCCCAGGAACATCGAATCAAGCCGAAGAAATTTGCCCAGACGGATGTTGACGAGGTCATTTTGGGGCACACCAATGAGGCGGAATACCGGAAGCTTCAAAACAATGAATACATGGAGGCGCTTCGTGACCGAACGCTCAAGATTGACATTCCTTACATCACGAAGCTGCATGAGGAAATCAGGATTTACGAGAGGGATTTTAATTCTCAAAGGATTCGAGGAAAGCATATTGCCCCCCATACGCTGGAGATGGCGGCGATGTGGTCTGTTCTGACGCGACTTGAGGAGCCCAAAAAGGCCAACCTCACGCTGATGCAAAAGCTCAAACTCTACGATGGAAAGGCGGTTCCTGGTTACACGGAGGAGAGCGTTAAGGAGCTCCGAAAAGAGACAGTTCGGGAAGGGATGGATGGGATCTCGCCACGTTATATTCAGGATAAAATTTCAAATGCCCTCGTGATGGATCGGGATGCAGGGTGTATCAACCCGTTCATGGTGCTTCGCGAGTTGGAGAGTGGTCTCAAACATCACTCATTGCTGAAGAGCGATGAGCAACGGAAGCGCTATCTTGAGCTTCTTTCTGTCGTGAAGGATGAGTATGAGGATATTATCAAGCATGAAGTTCAGCAGGCGGTCGCTGCCGATGAAGATGCGATCTCCCGGTTGTGCGCCAACTATATTGATAATGTGAAGGCCTACACGCAGCGCGAAAAGGTAAAGAATCGTTATAGCGGTCAGTACGAGGAGCCGGATGAACGGCTCATGAGACAGATCGAGGAGAAGATTGATATCCCTGAGGGGCGAAAGGATGATTTTCGCCGGGAGATCATGAATTATATAGGGGCGCTGGCCATTGAAGGAAAGGTCTTCAACTACAAGACGAATGAGAGACTCCGCCATGCCCTGGAGCTGAAGCTTTTTGAGGATCAGAAGGATTCAATCCGGCTGACGAGTCTTGCCTCCCCCGCTTCGGATCCGGAATTTCAGGACAAAATTGCTGTAGTCAAAAATCGCCTCGTGAAGAATTCTGCTTACTGTGAGGTTTGCTCAAGCGATGTCCTTTCCTATGTGTCGAGTATTTTTGCGAGAGGGGATGTAAAAGGGAAGGGTTAATGTGTCATTTCTGAAGATCGACACCGATCACGCCCGTTTCAAGGAAATCATCCAGGGTCGTATCAAAAAAGAGCTCCGACGCTTTATTACACGAGGAGAACTGATCGGCCGCCAGGGGCAGGATGTCATCAGCATCCCTCTGCCGGAGATCGAGATCCCCCGTTTTGCCTATGGATCACGGCAGATGGGAGGGGTTGGTCAAGGGGACGGAGAACCGGGGACGGTGATTGGTGTTGGGGATGAGGAGGGGGGAAAACCTCAGGCAGGGAATGAACCTGGGGAACATATTATTGAGGTGGATATTACACTGGATGAATTGGCCAATATACTGGGGGAGGAGCTTGAACTCCCTCGGATTGAACCGAAAGGGGACGCCTCGCTAGCGGCCGAAAAAGAAAGATATACCAGCATCCGATCCAGCGGACCTGAATCACTTCGTCATTTTAAGCGGACCTACCGGCAGGCGCTGAAGCGTCAGATCATGAGCGGGAGTTATGACTATCGAAGTCCGAAGGTGGTTCCTTATCGGGAGGATCGTCGTTACCGTGTCTGGAAAGAGACGAGGCGTCCGGAACGAAATGCGCTTATTGTTTATATGATGGACGTTTCCGGCAGCATGGGGGCCGAACAGAAAGAGATCGTTCGGATCGAATCCTTCTGGATCGATACCTGGCTTCGCTCTCAGTACAAGGGGATCGAAACACGCTACATCGTGCATGACGCCGTCGCGCGTGAGGTAGACCGGGAGACTTTTTATCGGACGCGAGAGTCCGGGGGAACGATCATCTCCTCGGCCTATAAGCTGGCGCTGGAAATGATCAAGGAGAAGTATGCATCCACAGAGTGGAACATTTATCCTTTTCATTTTTCTGATGGTGATAACTGGTCCGGCAATGACACCCAGGAGTGTCTGAAACTTCTTTCGGAAGAGATCCTGCCGCGGGTCAATGTCTTTTGTTACGGTCAGGTCGAGAGTGAATACGGGAGCGGTCAGTTTCTGAAAGACTTGATTGAGAGATTCCCAAGTCATGAACGGGTGATGACCTCGAAGATTGCCTCGAGGGAGGCGATCTATCACTCGATCAAGGATTTCTTGGGAAAAGGACGATAGGAAATTATGTCTTTAACACCGGAATTAAAACAGGCGCGTGATGCGATCTTCCGATATGCGAAGGACTTCGGACTCGATTTTTTCGAGGTGATCTTCGAACTCCTAGATTGGAATGAGATCAATGTGGTCGCCTCCTATGGCGGGTTTCCCAGCCGTTACCCTCACTGGCGGTTCGGAATGGAATTTGAGCGGATGAGCAAGTCGTACCGCTACGGTCTTTCGAAGATTTACGAGATGGTGATCAACAACGATCCTTGCTACGCCTATCTCCTTCGATCGAACAGCCTTATTGATCAGAAGATGGTGATGGCCCATGTGTACGGGCATGCCGATTTTTTTAAGAACAATCATTATTTTTCACATACCAATCGCAAGATGATGGATGAGATGGGGAATCACCGCGCCAAGATTTATCGTTATATCAATCGTTTTGGTTTGAACGAGGTAGAATGTTTTGTCGACCGATGTCTGTCCCTCGAAAATTTGATCGACATTCACAACCCTGGGGCAAAAAGAAAAAGGCCGTCAGCGCATCGGTTTTTGGAAGAGGAGTCGCCGGTGGCGCTGCAGCAGTCAATTGAAGAGCCGGTTTGTCATCTTCCCGAACGCGATCTGCTTTGGTTTCTGATCGAACAGGCCCCTCTGGAGGATTGGGAACGAGAGGTTCTTTCGATTATTCGGGAAGAGCAGTGTTATTTTTCTCCTCAGGCCCAGACAAAAATACTGAATGAAGGATGGGCCGCGTACTGGCACTCGAAGATCATGACGGAGAAGGCGCTAAACGACAGTGAGGTGATTGACTATGCCAGCCATCACTCGGCGACGGTTTCTCCGCAGCCGGGGAAACTCAATCCGTACAAGATCGGGATGGAGCTTTTGCGGGATATTGAGCGCCGTTTTGGCCGGCAGAAGATTTTCCAGGCGAGGGCCCTTCATAATGATCTGACTTTCATCGATGAGTTTTTGACGGAGGCTTTTTGTGAAGACCAGAAGTTTTTCGTCTACGGTTTCAATCAGGCGAATGGGACCTACGAGATCATCGATCGGGATTTCAAGAAGGTGAAGGAAAAATTACTGATGAGTCTCACAAATCTCGGGAACCCGATCATTCAGGTTCAGGATGGAAATCATGCCGGCCGCGGGGAGCTCTGCCTGAAGCATCTGCATGAAGGGGTCGATCTCCGGATCGATTGGGCGAAGGATACCCTGAAAAATCTGTACGGCCTCTGGAAAAAAACGGTTTACATCGAAACGCTCGTCGAGGGGATCCCGAAACTGATGAGTTTTGACGGGGAGGAGCACCGGGAACAGCGAATGACTTAAGCCCGTATCTCCTCGAAACTAATCCTTAAGAAGGCCGATAATTTCGTCAAATGATTGAATCCACGGCAGTTGTAGTCGATAACGTTACTGGCCTTTCAGGTCTCGGGACCGCGTTTTTCATGGGGATTCCGCGGGTCGGAGAACTCTTGGAGGACTACACCTCTTTTCAGGAAGTCGGCAGGGGTTTTCAGAAATTTTCTAATCTAAAAATTAAAAATATTCCGATCGCGCGATGTCTGGCGCCAGTAGCTGCCATGACAGCCCTCTGGCAATCTGCTCGCGCTGGCGTGCACCTCTTTTCTGGGGAGAGTCGGGATTCCTTCCATGATGCCCTGATTCTAGGTTCCGGTTTTGTGACAGGACTGAATCTGATCGGCCACGCATTTTTCCCGGCGGCCAAGATGCTGCGTGGCGTGACACTCTGCCTCGGCCTGACCTGGGATCTGATCGACCTTATCGTTGGTCGTTTCACAGGGGCGAGTTGGGTTGACACCTTCACGCAAGCAGCGCTGCTTGGTGTCTTCAACTTTGATCGGCAGGGGAGGAGAGAGATCAGAAATTTTTTGAAGGCAGGGAAATCTCCTTCGATTCAACTGACTCCGGATGAGGCGTTGAGGATTTCGAGACGTCTCGCGACCGTGACCCTGGAAGATGTTGCTCTTCTGAGGACAGAGATTGAAAGAGTACAGGCGAAGGGAGAGAATGTCACATCCCTTATAGGTGAATTGGTGTCTCTCAGTGAACGACCCGACCTGGATGAAGCGGTCAGAAGGGCAGCCTCCTCTGCCTTGGAACCGATTATCTCTGTTGAGTTACGTAATCTATGGGCTGTGGGGAGGACAGGCATCAAACAAGATCCGGAGGTTGTTTGGGGGGAATTGGCAAAGGCGGTGGATGAGGGGGATCGGTTTAAATTAGCTGAGAGAATCTTCCAACTGACAGGAAGTTGTCAGACTCCGGAAGAGCAGATGGCGCTGTCAACCCGTCTCACTTATTACCCCCATCCTGTTGTTCGTTATCTTCAGTATACCTTGGCGGATGCAGTAGTGGATGGATTCAAACCGGACGCATTTTGGTGTCAGCATGAACGGTACCTTCTCTGGTCCGATCTCCTCCCGTCCCAGTCCGAACAGAGACGAAGAGATGCGATCGACATGCTCTCTCTCTTCGCAAAGGGAAGGGTGGATGAGGCGATAGATTGGGCGAGATTGCTTGCTGAAAGACCAGACGATCCTGTTGTCAGCCATGGGGCTCGAAAGATCCTTGAGGAATTAGGTTCGGCAACGACGGAAGGAGAATAAGCCAATGAATCCAATTATCATCAGGCCGATAAAACCGAGTCCCCATTCTCCGATAGCGAAGGTGATCACAACATTAAATGCCATGATCGAGAGATAGAAGAGGGGTCCCAAGAAGGGTATTCGTAGGGGCGACCGGCCGGTCGCCCCTGCGATTTTTCCCGCGTATTCATAAAGCGAGAAAATCACCAACCCCACCAAAAACCACCCCGCGAAGTTGGAGAGGGGGACACCGAAATAAATACCACCGTTGGGGTAGTAAAAGATCTTGCCCAAGAACCATTGATCGCCACGGACGGCGAGGGGGTCGGTCATGATGTCGAGGAGGGTCATGAGCAGTGAGGATAAAAAAATGGCGGGTGACCCGGGCGGGGGTGCCCAGTCGCGCGCAACGGGTGAGCACGACTGGGCTTGAGCCCGGGGCAGGACCCGCCATTTTTTTATCCAATTAGCCATTTCATATGAGGCATACGCCATAAACACGTAAGAGATCGAATCCCAGACCGGAACGCCGCCGAGCATCAGTTCGCCTTTCATGTTTTCGTAGATGTAGTGATACATTCCGTACGGGAAGCCCCAACGGATCGAACAAAATTCAGAGAGGAAGGCGATCGTGTAACCGATAATCAAAAAGAGGAGTGTGCGGAGAGGACCGCGGTTCAAGAGGCCGATGACGAGAAATGCCATCAGGAAGGCAACGACGTAAGGGCGGTTTTGGATTGTAAGTAAGAGGGATTGCATGGTATTAGAGATTCACCGTTATGAAGAAAATTGCCATTTATTTTTTGCTCATATGTCTTCCTCTTCTGATACTTTCTGCCGACCCGATCAAGAAAATTTCCATCCTCACCATCAATGACCAGATCATCAATCCGATCACCGCGGAGTATATTGAAAAAGGGATTGAGCAGGCTGAAAAAGACGGGGATCAAGCGATTGTGATCCAGCTCGATACGCCGGGAGGGCTTCTTTCTTCCACAAGGACTATTGTGAAAAAAATCCTGAATGCCGAAATTCCGGTCGTTGTCTTCGTCGCCCCGTCCGGTTCACGAGCCGGTTCAGCGGGCGTGTTTATCACATTGGCTTCTCATATTGCGGCGATGGCCCCGTCGACCAATATCGGTGCCGCGCATCCGGTCGAGTTTGGAGAGAGTCCCGGACGAAAAAAAGAGTCGTTAAAGGATGTTTTGAAGTCGTTAAGAAAGGAAAAGGAAGGTGAAAAGAAGAAAGAGAACCAGGCCCAGAGGGCCGTTGAAGGGGAGGCTCCATCCCCGCCGTTGCCAAGGCGGGATGGAGGGGGCGACGCGAGCCCCCACGATGCCAAGATTTTGAATGACACCGTCGCCTGGGTCAGCACGATTGCGAAGACGCGGGGGCGGAATGTCGATTGGGCGGTTCGGGCGGTGAAGGAGAGTATCTCGGAGGGGGAGACGCAGGCCTTAAAACTGAATGTTGTCGATTATGTCGCCCAGGATCTGGGGGAGCTCCTGCAAAAAATTGATGGGAGGGAGATAACGCTTGCCTCCGGGAAGAGGGTGACGCTCTCAACAAAGGAGGCAGTTCCCTCCATGATCCCGATGACGATGCGTCAAAGGATCCTCGATGTCCTGATCAATCCGAATATCGCTTATATTTTAATGATGCTCGGTTTTTATGGGTTGCTGTTTGAGATTACTCATCCGGGGACCTGGTTTCCGGGGGTTGCTGGACTCATTTGTATCATTTTGGCCTTTTATGCCTTTCACACGCTGCCGACGAACTACGCCGGGCTCGCTCTGATTGTCCTCGCGATCGCCCTTTTTGTCGCGGAGGCATTTGTCACGAGTTACGGACTTCTCGCGATGGTCGGGATTGTCAGCATGCTTCTCGGTTCCCTCTTTTTAATGGACTCAGCGGCCGATTTTATGCAGTTATCGCTCAAGATTGTCCTGCCGATTGTTATCGCAACGGGGCTTTTGACCTTATTCCTGACAGGACTTGCGATCCGTGCAAAACGTCAGAGAAGTCCTGTGGGGGCAGAGGGGCTTGTCGGTCAGATAGGGACAGTCGAGGCAGGAGGGACGATTTACATCGCGGGTGAAATCTGGGAGATGCTTTCGGAAGAATCTTTACAGGCAGGAGACAAGGTTCGGATTCTATCGATGGCCGGAATGAAATTGAAGGTCAAAAAAATATAGGGAGGTTTTATGTACTCGTTTTCTTCGATCCTTATCGCCTTTGTCGTTCTCTATCTCCTGAGTTCGATAAAGATTCTCCGTGAATATGAGCGTGGTGTTATCTTCCGCCTCGGTCGCATGCTTCCCTCTCCGAAGGGACCCGGTATCATCTTTGTCTTTGCGCCGATCGATCGGATGGTGCGGATTTCGCTTCGGGTGATCGTGTTCGACGTCCCACCACAAGATGTGATTACGAAAGACAACGTTTCAGTCAAGGTCTCCGCCGTTGTCTATTTCCGGGTGGTAGAGGCCAATAAGGCTGTGGTGGCGGTGGAGGATTACCTGTTTGCCACCTCACAGATGGCGCAGACCACCCTTCGCTCGGTGCTGGGGCAGACGGAACTTGACGGGCTCCTCTCCGAGCGGGAGAAGATCAATCATACCCTGCAGGATATCATTGATCGCCAGACTGAGCCGTGGGGGATCAAGGTGGCGAACGTCGAGGTCAAGCATATCGATCTCCCCCAAGAGATGCAGCGGGCGATGGCCAAGCAGGCCGAGGCGGAGAGAGAGCGACGTGCGAAGGTCATTCGGGCGGAAGGGGAGTTTCAGTCAGCCGCCAAGCTGGTGGAGGCTGCGAAGATGATGGGGGATCACCCGATGAGCTTGCAGATGCGTTATTTGCAAACCTTGGTCGAGGTCGCCTCAGAGAAAAATTCGACGACGATCTTCCCGATTCCGATTGATCTGTTGAGTCCCTTTATCAAAAAATCTTAAAGGGGAGTTTCATGCTCAAAGGAGAGGTTGTCTATCTTTTCGCCTTCGATGTAGCGGATGAGATCCGCACAGAGAAGGTCAGCAAGATCCTCTCCAAAAAGGCGATGCCATTTGAGGTCCAGGCCGATCGGACCTTTCCCAAAGATATCCCTTTTTACAAACCATTGACGATCGAACCGAGACCGCATTCATGGAAGGTTGGTGGGCTTCCCCTACATATCGTGGTGAGGGTTTATGATGTCGGGGTGGTTTCCCTCATGATTTCTGTTCCGTTTGAAGTCCAGACGGTGGGCGATCTGATGAAATTTCACGAGCTTGTTCTGGACAATGAAAAGCCTCTGGATGCTGCGGCCTATGAGTTGTGTGCCGATGTCGTCAAAAATCTCCAGGAATATATTGTGAAAGGGAGTGAGAAGGTGGGGATACCGGAGGCCTACACCGTTTTTACCTTTCAGGGGATCGGTGAGACGACTCATGTGGGTCAATGGGTCGACAAGCATCGACAGGAGATCGCCGGTCTCTTGGCCGAAACCGAACCCGAAAAACTTTCCCCTCAACAGATCGACGAGACCTTTCGTCATTTCATCAGTTTTACCCAGGAAGATGCGACGATCATTGATTGGGACTCCGCCTTGGTTGTTGATCTGTCAGGTCCTCCTCAAGATCTCCTTCATGTTCTGGAGCTCGCGAATCTACAGCTTGAAGAACTTGTACTCATGGATGAAAGGTTGGACCGCTATCTGGATCGGGCCTACGACGATCTTGAGAAGACGCGTCCTTATTTTTCCGGGTTGGCTCGGAGGGGGCTTGCGAAACTCCGACGCTTCCGAATGGATGTGACGAAAATCACCGATGATGTCTCCAATATCAGCAAATTTTTTGGGGATTGGTATCTGGCCCGTGTCTACCTCGCCGCTCGGGAGCGGTTTCACCTCGCCACCTGGAAGGAGAGTATCCAAAGCCGCCTTTCGAATCTGGACCATTTTTACGAAGTCCTCCGGGCAGAGGCGAATGAATCCTGGATGCTCGTGCTTGAGTTTTTGATTGTGTTGCTTTTTGTCGTCGACCTGCTCGCTGTTTTTTTGAAAGACTAGTCTGTGTTCAGGGTCGGTAAATCGATCGGATCATTGAGATAAAGGCATCGATCAATTTTGGATCCCACTGACCCCACTCCTTTTCCTTGTCCAAGATCTTGATTGCTGAGTCCGGTTTCATTGCCTTGCGGTAAGGACGATTCGTCGTCATCGCGTCGTAGCTATCGGCGATCGCTGCAATGCGTGCATAAAGCGGGATCGTTTCCCCTTTCATCTTATCAGGATGACCACACCCATCGAATCGCTCGTGGTGATTCTTGATGATCGAGAGGGAGGTGTGGATCGATTTGAGACCACAACAGATTTCGTATCCCTTCATCGGATGGGTCCGGACCTCGGCCATTTCCTCAGCGGTGAGGGGGCCTGGTTTATGCAGGATCGTTTCACTGATTCCGATCTTGCCGATGTCATGAAGCAGTCCCCCGCGCCAAATCATGTTTTGATCCCTTTCGGAGAGGCCAATTGTTCGAGCCAATTGCCGTGAGTATCGTGCCACACGCTCCGAATGTCCGCGTGTGTAGAGATCCTTTGTTTCAATCGTTTGGGCCAGAGAGACCAGCATGTTTTCACTTGTCTCCAGGTCGTCATAGAGTGCCTTGAGACGAAGCAGCGATCGGATCCTCGTTTCTAACTCAAGACGATTGAACGGTTTGATCAGGAAATCATCCGCGCCGAGATCGATCGCCTTCAGTTTGTCTTTCAGCTCCTGAAGGGCGGTGACAATAATGATCGGGATAAAACGATATTCCTTGTCTGATTTGAGTCTTGCGCAGACATCGTATCCGGTCATCTCCGGCATCATGATATCGAGGACGATGAGATCTGGTTTAAAAGAGGCGACCTTTTCGATTGTCTGCTTCCCATCGACGGCGAAGTCGAGCTCATAACCGGTTCCCTTGAGTTGCAACTTAATGAGCTGGATATTGGCCTCGTGGTCGTCGGCAATCAAAACGCGGGGGGCACGACCAAATTCGGCCGCTATATCCAAAAGGGGGGCCATAATTGATTCATAAATTCTACAGGCCCGTTGGCAGAAAGTCTATCCCAAAGACGATAGAATCATCACTTGACACCCTGCTTCAAATACCCAAAAACATGGGCATGTTTTGGCTTCTGCGAAAGCTATTTTTCTTGGGGGTTCTTGGAGCACTTTTTTGGGTTATCCTGCAACTCGACTATCAGGGGCGTCCCGTAAAAGATCATGTCAGGGAGTTTCTGAATGCCCCATTAATCCAGGAGATCGTGCGTCAGGTTCGAGGGGAAGTGGATAGTTACCTCAAGAAAAGAAATCTACCGACCGGACCGGCGATGGAGAATATCGACGAGAAGGAAAAGGAAAAACTGGAAGAGGTTCTTGAAAAAGAGGGTTTGGATAAAAACGGACAATGACGCTTTTGCGTTGGAGTGCAGCGGTCGGTGTTCTTCTCGTTGGGGTTTTTCTGGTGAGTTATATGCAAAGAAAGTTTGATGAAGGGGACTCCAGGAGGGCGTTGGCGGTGATTCAGGGGAACTTTCCGGATGTTCATGATTGCAACGCAGAGGTTGTTTCCAGGTTTCGAGGTCATGTTCGGGTGAGGTGCTACCGGGGAGAAGATCAGACGGAAGAATGGCTGGTTGATCTTGTTCATTCAACAATAGGAGGGAGCGATCATGGAGACTGAAAAATGTAAGGTGGAGAATTGCAAAAGACCCTATCGCGCAAAAGGGTACTGTAATGTTCATTACAAAAAATGGCGGCAAGGGGATCTGCCTCATCGCCGTTTCAAGACCTGTCATCAGGAAAACTGCCGGAAGCCGATGGTGAAGCTGGGCCTGTGTGAGGAGCATTATAAGGCAAAGGCGGGGGTGAAAGAGGGGGCAGCAGCTCCGGCCCCAGCAGCGCCAGCGACAGATGCGGCACCAGCTGCTTGATTATTACCAAGCCGCCCTCGCAAAACTTGGCCCCCAACACTGGTGGCCCGGTGAGACCCCTTTTGAGGTCTGTGTCGGGGCGATCCTCACGCAAAATACAAATTGGACAAATGTTGAAAAGGCGATTGCGAATCTTAAGAAGGAAGGGTTGCTCGAACCAAAGAAGTTGTATGCGGTCGCCCCGTCCCACCTCGCTTCTCTGATCCGTCCCGCAGGATATTTCAATATCAAGACGCGACGTCTCCGTTCTTTTCTTAAATTTTTAATTGATGAGTATGATGCCGATCTGGATCGGATGTTTGCCGAGAGAACAGAGGGTCTCCGCGAAAAACTTTTATCTGTAAAAGGGATTGGTCCGGAGACCTGTGATTCGATCCTGTTGTACGCAGGAAACAAACCGATCTTTGTCGTGGATGCCTATACGAAACGGATCTTCACGCGGCATCAGGTTCTGACCGAGGAGGCCGATTATCATGAGATTCAGGAGTATTTTGAAAATCATTTGCCCGACACCCGCTCCAATTTGTATAACGAGTTCCATGCCTTAATCGTCAACATCGGCAAAAACTGGTGCAAATCACGCCAGCCGGATTGTGGGCATTGCCCGTGGGAGAAGTTTTTGCCGGGCAAAAGGTGAGGGGTTAGGGTTTTACAACGGATAAAACGGAGTGATCCTCAGTCTTTTAAACCCCCACCCACATTAGCGCATTCGCCTTCAGGATCATTATGAAGGGCATTTTCCGCGCACCATTTTTCCAAAGCTTTAAGCCGCCAATAGGAGGAGGCTTGTCTGTATGGAAAATCACCGATCACTCTTGAAACCTCGGCAATAAAATCTTGAGAAAACCGTCTTGCATTATAGGCTACTTGAGTGGATCTGTTGGCGGACGAGATTCTATTATCAGCCTTACCATCAGCATTCACATCGGCAATAACAGCATTGATCTCCTCCGTTCAGTTCTTTCCCAAAGGAACGTTTTCGTTGTTGGTTCTCGGTAAGGATTTGGATGGGGTTGCTATATTTTTATTGCCAGAATAAAGATTGATCTTATGTCCACTCTCTTAGAAAGCCCGGAATTAAAAACCTTGGAGCGGGTCATTGAGCGTCTCAACCGGGCCTCGATTCCCTACATGCTGACAGGTTCTATGGCCTTGAATTTTTATGGCCACCCTCGTGCCACCAACGATTTTGACATTGTTATTGAGGTTGAGAGCAGGGATACGGAAAGGCTAATCACAATTTTTCAGGACGGGTTTTACATCAGTCGTGAAGCCGTTCAGGAGGCGCTGAATCTCGAACGTATGTTTAATATCCTTGATGAAGAAACGATTTTTAAAGTGGATCTGATTGTCCGTAAAAATGATCCTTTTTCACGTGAACAATTTCAGAGACGAAGATTGAAGGAGTTAGGCTCTATTAAGGGCTATGTGATTTCACCTGAAGATTTGATTCTTGCCAAACTTGAATGGTCAAAAGAGTCTCGTTCAGAGATGCAGGAGCGTGATATCAGAAACCTAGTCACTCTCCTGTCAGATGAGTTAGACTACAGTTATCTGGAACGATGGGCAGAGAGGCTGGGTTTTTTGGAAAGGTTGAAACAATATTATGTATCGCCCTGATACCTCGACAAGCTTTCAGAAGGTCTACAATGAACGGATAAAAAAACTGACGGGGAAGGAGCGATTTCTGAGGGGCATTTCACTCACTCATTTTTGTCGGGAGATGTGCCAATCAGGAATCAGAGACAGCAGCCCGCTCGCGAATTCCACTGAGCTTAAAATAGCATTATTTGAGAGAATCTACGGCAGCAGTTTTTCAAGGCAGGATAAAGAAAGAATCTGCTCTCATTTGAGAAATAATCCCTAAGGTCTTACCACCGACAGCACGGAGTGATCCTGTCGCAGGTATTTCTGGGCAACGCGTAGAATGTCATTCGCCGTTACCTTTTCGATCTGTTCGGGGTAACGATAGAGCTCCTCCCAGCCGATCTTGTAAATTTCATTTGAGGCGAGGATCGCGGCGACGGCAGAATTTTTCTGGAGTTCGAGTTCATAATTACCGATCAGATATTTTTTTGCTCGTGAAATCTCTTCCTCAGGCGTTTTTTCCGTGGCGATTTTTTTGAGTTCATCCTTGATCCCTGCTAAAGCGATCTCGAGCTTGGTCGGATCACACCCCATATAGACCATGAAGTAGCCCGGTTCGATTCCTTCGGTACTCGATGAGGAGAGGGAATAGGCGAGTCCCTTTTTGTCACGCAGTTCGAGAAAGAGGCGCCCCCCCTGACCGGCAAGGATCGCATTCATGACATCCAGCGCATAACGATCCGGATGGGTGAGTGTGGTTCCTAAAAAACCATAGACGATGTGGGCCTGGTATTTTTCTTTTTTCCGGAGGATGACCTCTTTTGGTTTTTTCGGTGGCGAGACCTTGGCCAAACGAGGAAGATTCAAGCGGGAAGAAAACTTCCAGTCGTTTCCTATCCTGATTTTTTCTTCGATTCTTTCCCTGATCTCGTTGGTATCGACATCTCCGGAAATAGAAATGACAATATTTTTGGGGTGAAGGACCTGTTGGTACCAGCGGAAGAGATCTTGCCGCTTGAGTTTGCGGACGGAATCGATTGTCCCCAAAGGCTGCAGGCCGTAAGGATGTTGAGGGTAGAGGGATTCGAAGAAATGTCTCATGGCGATATTGGGGAGTGAATCTTCCTGATTTCGGATCATTGTATAGGTGGTCTCTTTTTCCTTTTTGATCTCCTCCTCGGCAAATGAGGGATGAAAAAGGAGATCAAAGAAAAGCTCGACCCCTTCGGTCTCTTTTTCCGAAAGGAAGGTTCCGGAGAGGCCGATCAGATTGCGTCCCATGGTGCCATCGAAATTTCCGCAGATATTCTCTCCTGCTTCGGCGATTTCACGTGCCGTACGGTGTGTCGTCCCTTTTGTCAGAAGCATCGAAACGAGATGGGAAATTCCGTTGGTCTTCTTTGTCTCCCAACGACTACCTCCTAACGAAAGGCTTCGCATGGAGAGGATCGGAAGTGTCTTGTTTTCCCGAACCAGCAGACGGACTCCTTCAGAGAGGGTGAAAGAAGAGACGGAAGGCGAAGTCGGTTTCGGTTTCCTTGATGTTGGTTTCCCAAGGGAAGAAAAAAGACTCTGAGGCGAGAGTTTTAATTTTCCCTTTGGATGACAGAGGGCTAGCGTCAGCTTTTCCGGAACAAAATAGCGTTGGGCGAGTTCCAAAAGATCGCCTTCGGTCGTCTCTGAAATCTTTCGATAATACTGTTCTTCAAATTCCAGATCTTCCGCCAGACCTTCAAAAAAACCGAGCTTTCTGGCAAGACGTTCGGCAGTCTGCTTTTCGTAAATGCGTGTGCTTCGGATATTATCACGAGCCCGTGTCAGTTCGACGGCGGAAACCTTCTCGTGACGCAAGAGATCCATTTCCTCCCAGATCGCCTGAAGAGGTTTTTTCAATTCTCCATCCTGCAGGACGGTCCCGATGGCAATCACACCGGGATAGCGGGAGATAAAATTTGAGGAAGAGATAGAACTCACCAGTTTTTTCTTTTCCCTAACCGTTTGTTCCAGTCGGGAGCTGGCCCCGCCTCCTAAAATTTGAACGAGGAGGTCAAGCGCCGCGACATCGGGATGTTTCAGGGAGGGGGCGGGGAGGGCCAGATCGAGATAATACCCCTCGACCGCCATCTCTCGTGTGACATGACGGGGGGAGGTCTGGGGAGGTTCGATCGGGATCTCTTGACGGGGAGCGGTTCCAGCAGGAATTTTGTTAAAAAGTGCCTCGATTCTTTTGATTGTCGGATCGATGGCGAAATCACCCACACCGATCAGAAGGAGATTCGAGGCCACATACCATTGTCGATAAAAATCGATCACAGTTTGGCGCGAGACCTCCCGAACGGTGTTGCGATCCCCGGCGATCGGCTTGCCGTAAGGATGAACGGCAAAGACCTTTTTAAAAAGATCTTCGCTGACCATCTGCGAGGGATTGTCTTCAGCGCGCGAGATCTCTTCGACGACGACCTCTTTTTCACGTGTTAACTCAGTGGCATCAAAAGTGGGATCCGCGGCGGCGTCTGCCAGGATATCCAGCCCGACATCGAGCTTCTTGCTCGACATGTTGATGTAGAAGACCGTTTCATCGAAACTGGTGTAGGCGTTCATCTCACCGCCCGATGCCTCGACCTCCTTCGCAATCTGTCCGACCGGCCGCCGTGAGGTGCCCTTGAAGAGCATATGTTCGATCAGGTGACAGATACCGGCGGTCTCAGGGGTTTCATTCACACTGCCGACATTGGCCCAGAGATTCCACGAAACGACCGGCGCGTCATTTTTTGGGAGGAGGATCACTCGAAGGCCGTTTGGAAGTGTTGCTTTGAAGGGCTTGTCCATTTTTGGATACGTCGCTTAAATAAAGAAGGAATTCAACTTTTTTCCCAGATCTCTAAAAATTGAGTTCCTCAAGTTGCATCCTGAAAAAATCTCCGCTATATAAGGCGACATGCTCGAGATCCTCTTTATCAGACACGGTGAGACCGATTGGAACAAGAACCGCCGGATCATGGGGGGGCGTCCTGTCCCCCTGAATCGGGAGGGGATCAAGCAGGCGGAAGAGACGGCGAAGTCATTGGATTCTATTGAGATTAAGGCAGTTTACACGAGCCCGCTGAAACGGACAATCCAGACCGCGCGGATTTTGGCGAAGGGGAGGAGTGTCAGGGTTGTCGAGGTTCCTGAGCTGGTTGAAATCGATTATGGAGATTGGGTGGGGAAGACATTCGATGAGGTGAGTCGTTACCCCGCCTTCAAACTCTATCATACGAATCCGGCGAAGGCCCAGGCCCCTCGTGGCGAGCGGATGAAGGATGTCTGGCAGAGGGGGGTGCGTTGGGTGGAAATGATGCGGAAGGAGCACCGTAAGGGACGGATCATGGCGGTCAGTCATGCCGATGTGATCAAGGTAATCCTGACGCACTACATGAACCTGGATTTAAATGAGATGTTGCGCATGAGGATCGACAACGCTGCTGTCTCTATCCTCTGGCTAAATGGGAAGAGCTCAGGAGTTTTTGGAATTAATTGTCATACCAATCTGGAAAAAGTCTTCTCGAGAACTGATCAGCTTTATCCGCTTCCGAATTCCACAAAAAAGTGACACTGAAGATTGCCAGGATGACGGTCAAAGAACTGGAAGAGGCGATTCGGCATCATAACCGTCTCTATTTTGAACTCCAGAAACCGGAGATCACCGACTACGAGTTTGACCAACTGGTTCTCCGTTTAAAAAAGCTGAACCCGGACTCGCCTGTCTTGTCTGAAATACCACCTGATTTTTCGGTTGAACAAAAAGAGTTTCGAAAAGTTTCGCATACCTCTGAAATGCTCTCGCTCGATAAGTGTTATAGCGAGAAGGAGATCCAGGAGTGGGCCGAGAAGTTTGAGGGGGATCTCATCGCCTCACCGAAGATCGATGGGTGCGCGACGGAGATTCGGTATAATTCCAAAGGGGAGCTTATTCTCGCTGCAACGCGTGGCGACGGGATGGTCGGGGAGGATATTACTGCGAATGCGAGGATGATCCGAGATATCCCCCAGAAAATCCCCTCCGGCCCCCCTTTTTCAAAGGGGGGAGCGGAAATACGGGGAGAGATTTATATGAAACTCTCCGTCTTCAAGAAGTACAAACGAGAATTTGCCAATCCAAGAAATCTCGCAGCGGGGGCGATCAAGCAAAAGGATCCTCGGAAGACGCGCGACTATCAGCTCTCTTTTTTCGGTTACGACATTCTCGGTCTTTCTTTGAAGTCAGAGGGGGAGAAGATTGAACTCTTGAAGTCCTTTCATATTCCGACGGTAGAGGCTCGTCAGATCCCTAAGGAGAAGATGCAGGGGACCTATGACTATTTCCTCTCGAAGAGGGACTCGTGGGACTATGAAACGGACGGTGTCGTCTTCAAGGTGAATCAGGTGAAGGAGCAGGAGAGGCTCGGATTTACCGCGCACCATCCGCGGTATGCGATCGCCTACAAATTTCAGGGGGATTCCGGTGTGACAACCCTGAAAGATGTGGAATGGAGCGTCGCTCGAACCGGCGTGATTACGCCGGTAGGGGTCGTCGACCCTGTCCAGCTATCCGGGGCCTCTGTGACACACGTTTCTCTCCATAATTACGGATTGATGAAGAAGCTTGGTCTTCGAAAGGGATCAAAGGTTTTGATGATGAGGCGGGGAGGGGTGATCCCGAATCTGGAGTCGGTTGTTGAGGCGGGGAGGGGGGCGGCGATTGAAATGCCGAAGAAATGCCCTTCGTGTGGTTTTGCCACAGAGCTCATTGATGATTTTGTCTATTGTACCAACAAAGGGGGCTGCCGAAAGGCGAAGATGGAGGAGCTCGAGCATTTTATCAAGGTGATCGAATGCGACGGGTTCGGAGAAAAATTAATTGCCCAACTTTACGAAAATGGATTTGTGAAGGACCCGGCCGATTTTTATCAATTGAAGAGAGAGGATCTTCTCGAACTTGAGAGGATGGGGGAAATCCTCGCGACAAAGCTGATTGGAAATATCCAGGCGAAGAGGCAACTCCCGCTCGATCTCTTCGTGCGATCCCTTGGCATTCGTGAGTTGGCGAAGCATACCTCAAAGATTCTCGTTCGTGAGTTCAAGACGCTTGACCGGATATTGAAGGTTGGCGAGGAGGAGCTCTCGGCGATCCACACGATCGGGCCGGTGATTGCGCGGGAGGTGGTGGAGGGGTTGAGGAAGAGGAGAGGGGTGATAGAGAAATTGTTGCGTCACGTGACGCTGGTAGGGGCGACCCCGCGCACGGGGTCGCCCCTACGAGAAGGGCCATTTTTCGGCAAAAAATTCCTCTTCACCGGTTCGCTTCTCGCCATGGAACGTGGGCAGGCGGAAAAATTAGTCGAGGGAAAAGGAGGAGAGATCGCGGGTGGGGTGACGCAGGATCTTGACTATCTCGTGGTTGGAGACGGAGGGGGAGCTGGTTCCAAACTCGACAAGGCCAAAAAGCTTCAGGCAAAAGGGGGGAAGGTCCAGATTCTCTCTGAGGGGGAGTGGAGGAAATGGGTAGGACTTTAGGCGTTCACCTCCGAAGACGATTTTTTACGGCGGGAATTTTTATAAAACCAGGTTGCCAGTTGTTCAGGCGTAAACTTCTTTTCAGCCACATTGATCATCAGCTTGTAGATCGCTCCTGCGGGGGCTTTGATTTCATAACCGTTTAAATCGAGAAATACGGCTGCGGCTGAGATGGCGGTTCTCTTGTTTCCATCGAGGAAGGGATGATTTTGAGAAATGAAATAGGCATAAGCCGCTGCTTTGGTAAAAAGGGTTGGATAGAGATCGACGCCACCAAACGATTGTCGAGGTTGCATGATTGCAGCATCCAGGGCGTTCTTGTCGCGTATTCCGTAAATTCCGCCGAATTGCTGAATGCCCGTTTCGTGCAGGGCCATGACATGTTCGATCTTTAAATAGCGGACGATCACGAGGAGGCGAGTTTTGCAAGATCGGCCCGGTATTTTTTTATAAATCGAACCATCGCACGTGCCACTTCATTGTCCGTGTTCTTTTCATGCTTGGCCGGCTCAATAATGATCCGTTCCTTCTCAACGGCAACCCGACAACCTGCCTTTGGGTCAATTCCCGAAAGTCGGAGTACCTCCTTGGGAAGGATTAACCCGTAACTGTTACCGATCTTTGTCAATTTTCTGGAATTTTCCATAAACAGCCCTTGTTTGAACAAAGTTATAACGTCTTTCATTCGAAGTCAAGCAGTCGTCGTCACTGGCTCGAGGGAGGAATATGGAGCCGGAGGAGGAGCTCGTCCATGATTTGTGGTGCGGTCAGTGCGGTAGTCATTTGAATGAATTCTCGAAGGGGGTTTAGTTTTGTTGTTAGAAATCAGTCATCTCAAACATCCGCTGAAGCGGGCGGAGGGCGGCGAGGCGCAACTCTTCAGGCATCGTGATTTCCGGTTTCAGGTCCCGCAAGCAGAGATAGAGTTTCTCCATCGTATTCTTTTTCATATGGGGACATTCATTGCAGGCGCAGTTTCCATCGGGTGGGGCCGGGATCAGTTTTTTGCCGGGGGCCAATTTCTCCATCTGATGTAAAATGCCTACTTCAGTCGCAATGATAAATTCCTCTGAGGGACTCTCTTGAACAAACGCCAAAAGCTTCGATGTGGAACCGATAAAATCGGCATGTCGAAGGACCTGTTCTTCGCACTCGGGATGCGCGATCACGAGCGCTCGGGGATGTTTTTCTTTTAGTTGGATCATCTTTTTTTCACTAAAGATCTCATGAACCATGCAGCTACCGTTCCAGAGGACCATCGGGCGTTCGAGTTTTTTCGATAGATAGGCGCCGAGGTTTCGATCCGGGGCAAAGATGATCGGTTGGTCTCTTGGAATTTGGGCGACGATCTTTTCGGCATTCGACGAGGTGCAGATGATGTCAGAGAGCGCCTTCACGCGCGCACTACAATTAATATAAGAGATGACGAGGTGCCCCGGATGTTTTGCCTTGAATTCAGCGAACGCCTCCGGCGGGCAACTCTCTTCTAGGGAACACCCCGCCTCGAGATCGGGGACAACAACCTTTTTCTTCGGATTCAGAATTTTTGCGGTCTCCGCCATGAAGTCGACGCCGGCAAACGCGATCACATCGGCATTCGTCTTCTGGGCGCGACGTGCGAGACCAAGGCTATCTTCGACAAAGTCCGCGAGGTCCTGAATCTCGGATTCCTGATAAAAATGGGCGAGGATCACCGCATTCCGTTCTTTTTTGAGGCGGAGGATCTCCTTTTCCAGATCGAGCGCTGGATTCATCGGACGGTCCTGGTTTCTGTTCTTGGTCTCCATCTATTGAATAATGTACTGCTGCGTCCGAGAGGTTGTCAAACGACGGGATTATTTACGCAGAGAAAGCTAGTAGTAGAGCTCATCGGGGAAGTAAAGTCCTTCAGCTGCGGCAGCCTCTTTGAGCCGGGTTGTCATAAACTCCCTTCGGGAAAGCCCGGTAGCTGCCTTTCTAGAACGGATAAAATCTTCCCAACAGCGGACCAGTTCTCGATGGTAGCGCCATGGCGCCTCAACACGAGAGACCCAATGTCGTACGGAGCGAATCGCCCTCGGATCCTTGACCGCATTCAACTTATAGACATCCTCAAATATCGCTCCCCATGTGTAAACAACGGTTTCTGGCGGGAAGCCGGCATCTGTTAATATTTTTGTCGCTTCCTCTCGCATGTTATTTCTCCAACTTGAGAAGACAAGCAGGGAGGCATGCCTCTCTGAGGCCATCTCTTTAAAAAGCTTTTGAACAGCGATCGTAGGAAAACGATCGAAATTGCCCCCATCTCCTCGCGTATAGGTAAGGAAGAGGGGCTCATTCTCGACGAGCCATCGTGCCATGCGCGAGGCGGTGAGTCGCATGTGCAGGGTCATGACGGCACGCTCTCCATTAAGGGCATAGGCTTTTATGTTTCCGACCAGCAAGTCAGGACAGGAGGCGGAGAATCCGATTGAAAGGGGAAATGAGCGGTCAGGGAAATTGACCAGGGAATCCAGATCCCATGTCCCCATGCCACTATTGTCGATATAGAGAACGGGGTCATGTCGATGTAAAACACTTTCACGGGCAAACCGGAGCTGCTCAGCCAAAAAGCTTGTCTTGAGTTTTGGGTGATCGAGGATGAATCCAAGATCTTGCTCGAATTGCCGGATCCCCTCTGCATCGATTGTTTCAAAAAAGTGGGGTGTTAATTCCTTGATTCTTCTGACGGTATCTGTCGATGGGACCGCCTCTCCTGCCATAAGACACTGCGGAGGGCCAACTTCATGAGTCACACGGGAATGTGATGTGGAGGCCAAGGCAGGATGAGGGGCTTGGGTTGCATTGAGTGGAATCCGGCCAGCGATTCTGAGGAGTGGAGAAAGAAGCCCCCCCGAAATAGCGCCAAACAGGGAGGCTGTTAGGATACGGAGTCCCTTTTCATTCGGTGTCTCTGCTTCTTTTGAGTTTGTCCCAACGAGGCTATTCAGCCCTCCAAAGAGCCCCCCCTCGACCATTCCAAGTTGTGAAAAAATGATCGCTGCTTGTCTGAGATTCCCTCGATGAAGCAGAGAGGAGCCTGTTTGTTCGAGGGCCCTATACCATTTAAGTTGATTCAGGAGGCCGATTCCGCCCATGCCACCCATCAGAAAAGAGAGCAGCAGATGGTTGGGCGTTTCCCTCTTTTCTCCAGTAGTCGAAAGAAAGAGGTGGTCGGTCACCGCCGAGAGGGTCCCGTAAAGGAAAAAGCGTGTGACTACGGATGCTGGTGGTGTATTCAAAATCATCTGAAACTCCACTTATGTTATCGGCTCTTCCGTGGAAAAAGTTTCTAATATTCCGCCCTCCCTCTGTGGAAAATGTGGAAAAAGTAGCAACGATCTTGTTTTTTAGCCGATAACAAAAATGAAGCTATGGGAGATGGAATAAAAGAGAGGGCGTTACGAGACTGTGTGCTTGATATTGCCAAGCCGGCAATCTGGTGTTCTGCCGGCATGGCGGCTTACCAATTTGTTGCCAAGATGGACATAAAGTCAGCTCCTTTTTATGGGCGGACAATCTATCAGCAAGGGTGCCATATCTACGACAACTACCTTGCCGGTATCCTTGCGAGAAGCCATGAGGTTCAATTCCCCGTTGCGCGCCGGTTTATCACTGATTTACGACGGAGTAGTGGTGGTTACGGTTTTGTCGGGAGATTGCCCGCCTCTCTTATTGATAAAGTGGCAGGTAGAAGCATTAAACAATATCGTCTGTGGTACAATGCGCCTCAAGCCAGCACTGGATTGGCTGGTTCCGCTAAGGCAGATTTTCTTGCTGCTTATGCGGAAGAACTTGTTACCTATATGGAGACAAATCGCTATTACCGAATTAAAAAAGCGGTAGCCGGCACTCGTAGAGGAATGGCGGCTGCCGCTGTTTTAAGTCTCGTCGTTGGTCTTTCAATAGGGCTTGGGATAAAGACCTATCAATCCCACGATTCTTCCAGTTGGTCTTAGATCGTCTTAATCAGGCAACTTTCTCCCTCCCTCGCCGATAATTACTAACGTGAGACCGAACAACGTTTTGAAATCATTATTGATTATTTCAGCGACGCTTCTTCCACTATCCCTCAGTGCCGCCGATACCGATGGGGACCTGGTTGAGGATGGGATCGATAACTGCATGACGGTGGCCAATGAGGATCAGGCGGATCTGGATAGGGATCAGATAGGGAACTCATGCGATGAAGATCGGGATGGGGATGGGCTCAAAAATGAACTTGAGTCCGGATCGCTCCTGACAAGCCCCGATGATTGGGATACCGATGGAGACAGCATTTCCGATTATTTTGATTGTGAACCGTTTGATCCTGTAAATTCCCTCGCAAAACAGTGTGACCAGTTGGTCGAAGTCAAACCACCGGAGATTAATCCGACGACCAGCGTTCTCCCGACCGGAGATGAGGATGACGATGGGATTCTGAATGAAACCGACAACTGTCCGTTCGTCTTTAACCCCGGGCAACAGGATACCGATCACGATCGGGTCGGGGATCTTTGCGATTCCTCGACCGAGGAATCTCTCCCTCAAAAATCACTTCCCGATGGGATTATTAGTGGAAGTACGGGCCCTGGCTGCGCCCTCATTCGATAAACTTTCCCTATTATTCTTTTTGACGGTCAATCCTTAAGAGACTAGCATCGCTTCATCAGTTGTTGGGGGAGCATTATGAAGACCACACTTTCAAATGCACTGATCGATCTCCTTTCTGCAAAAGGGGTCTCGACTTTCTTCGGCGTGCCAGGGGATTACATTGTTCAATTCTGTCTGGAGATCGAAAAAAGGAAAAATCTGAAATTTGTCCCGTTGTCGACAGAGGCAGGGGCCGGGTTTGCAGCTCAGGCCTATGCGAGATCCGGGGCCTCTCTGGGGGTTGTCTGTGTGACCTATGGCGTCGGGGGGCTCAGCATGATCAACCAGGTCGCCTGCGCCTATGCCGAAATGACCCCGCTGGTGGTGATCAGTGGTGGTCCGGGGAGACAGCCGCAGGAGGGGCTTCTTCTCCACCATCAGGTGAAATCTCCAAGGACCCAGCTCAAGATCTATGAAGAGGTGACTGAGTACGCTGCGGTCCTGGACAATCCTGAAACCGCATACGAAGAGATCTGTCGAGCAATCGATGTGGCGCTCGAGACGATGAGACCGGTCTATCTCGAACTCCCACGTGACATGGTCGATCAGGAAATTCTTGTCCCCAAGGAAATGACACGATTCAAGATCTCGATTGATCAGGGGGGGCTCGAAGAGGCGTCACAAGAGATGGTGGAGCAGATTCAGAAGGCCGAGAGGCCTGTCCTCGTAGTGGGCATTGAGGTCCACCGCCGTCGTCTCCGGGAACAGGTCGTCGCCCTGGCAGAAAAACTGGGTTGTCCTGTGGCGTCCGATTTTCTCGCGCGTGGGACTTTTCCCTTAAATCATTCTCAATATGTCGGGACTTACCTTGGGGATGCCAGCGAGTCTGGTGTTCAAGAGATTGTCGAGGGATCCGATTGCCTCATTTTGTTGGGATCCCTCATGGCCGATACGAATCTCTCCTACCATTTCCTGAGGATGGATCCGAACAAGATTATTCATGCGCTCGGGCATCAGATGACGATCCGGCATCATAAGTATGAAAATACTTCTCTCCCTCTGCTGCTTGAGAAACTCTTGACCTCCCCCAAGATCCGTTCGAAGAAGTCAAAGTTCAAGGCGAGACAACTCCCACGCTTTTCACTTCCTGAACTGACCGACAAACCAGTCACAACACGCGATATTGTCCAGATCACAAATTATTTTTTGCAGAATGAAAAACAACTAATCCTTATTGCCGATACGGGGGATTCGATTTTTATTTCCTATGAAATCCAGGCTGATCGCGTGATGGCGCCCGCCTTTTATGCGACGATGGGTTTTGCCATTCCTTCCGGACTGGGGGTTCAGATTGGGCGGGGGGAGAGACCGATCATTCTTCTGGGCGACGGTTCCTTTCAGATGACAGGGTTGGAGATTTCGCATTGCTCCCGCTATGGGGTGAACCCGATTGTGATTTTGCTGAATAACGAACGATGGGGGATGCTCCAGTCGATCCTCCCGGCGAATTACAACAATCTGATCCCGTGGTCCTATAGCGAGATGGCGAGACTCTGGGGAGGGGATGGTTTTTTGGTCAAGACACCGAGAGAATTTAAAGAAGCGCTCTGGAAGGTGTATGCCTCGAACCGTTTTTCCTTGATCGAGGTTCTGCTCCAGCCGGGAGATATTACCGAGACACTTCAAAAATATATTGGAGATCTTCAAAAGAGCCGGAAGGTTAATTCACGATAAAATTTTTCCGCAGGGGAAGAGTGAAATAAAATTTCGCGCCGTTCATTCCATCGCTTTCTGCCCATATTTTGCCATGATGCTTTTCCATGATCTCCTTGCAGATGGCGAGACCCAACCCCACTCCCTTGTAGTGGTTTTCGGCACCATTTCTGCTTAATTGGGTGAACTTTTGAAAAATCTCCTCGGTTTTGTCGGGCGGGATACCGGGGCCATCGTTCGCGACAGAGGTTAAGATTTCTGTTGGTGATTCCTGATTCTGAAATCGAGCTTTTTCTGTCTGAACCACAATTTTTGAGCGTGCATACCGGCTCGCATTCATGAGGAGGTTTGTGATCACGCGACCAATCATCTCCGGATCGCATTCCAGCGAAGGGAGCTGGGGTTCCATCTTTTCCTCGATAGCAATAGCCTCTTTTTTGGGGAAATTGGAAAGGGTTTCACGAATCAGATCATTGAGAGAGACTTTTTCCAGTCGGGGCACAACCGCCTTTGACTGAAGACGTGAGAGATCGAGGAGGTCGTCGATCAATTGCGCCAGCCGTTTGGCGTTGCGGCTGTTTCTTTCAATGATTTGGGCCTGTTTTTCGTTAAGAGGGCCGGCAAGTCCTGATTGCAGATTGGAGAGGCCGAGTTCGATCACATTCAGGGGGGTTCTTAATTCATGTGAAACCTGGCCGATAAACTCATCCTTAAGTGTCTCGAGCCGTTTCCTCTCGGTAATGTCTCGGAAAATAATCTGAACGAAATGACCTTTTCCTCCCAGAAGGTGGGCATGTGCCTCCATGAAGAGGGGCGTTTCTCTCGTGGGATGTATGAACTCAACCTCAAAACGGGGAGAAGAGGGACCCTCGAGAATTTTTTCAAGTTCATACAGAATTTTGGAGCGAGAATCCTTTTTCAAGGCCTCCCATTCGATCAAATGGCAACCGATCAATTCTATTTTTGGCCTGGCTGAGATCTTTTCGGTAGCGGGATTGATCATCCGGATAAATCCATTGCCATCAAGAACCACGATGGGGTCGGGTGCGTCTTCAATCAGACGTTCATGTTGTTCTTGACTGTGTCGCAACGTCTCTTGAGAGAGCTCCAATTGTTTCTTTTCCTCCATGAGGTCCTGCATCAGATTCAGGAGCGCCAGGTGTTTCTCCTCTGTATTTTCCCTCTTGATCGCTTCCTGCCCAATCTCGGAGAGGGGGCCAAACGGTTCTTTTTCCCCGACCTTTTGGGAGAGCAGGTTGATCTGACACTTGAGCTCGATCATCTTCAACTCCCTCCCGATCATCGCCTGGTTCGTTTTTTCGAGTTCTTTCAGGTGATCCATCAGTTCCTTTTCCATCTCCTTCTCGTGGGTGATATCGGAGGCGATCCCGTCGAGCCGTATCGGCATTCCGGAGGTGTCGAGGACAGGCGTCCCCTTGTCTCTGATAAGCCGAATTCTCCCCGTCTTTTTGTGAACAATACGGTATTCAAGTTGAAAAGACTTCCCTCCGAGAACCGATTCTCCGAAGGCCTCGATCGTCTTTTCCCGGTCGTCGGGATGGAGAGTGAGGAACCAGGTCATCGGGTCCTTATAAAATTCCTCGGGGGTAAATCCGCTCCACTCCTCGCATCTTTTTGAAATAAAGAGGATAGTTCCTTTTTCATCAACCGATGCGGAGTAGACGCAATCAGGAAGATTTTCTACGAGTCGCTGATATCGTTTCTTCGCCTCGATAAGTTCCAATGTCCTTTCCACGACTCGTTTTTCCACAGTTTCATGTTCTCTCTTGCTGTTCCACAGATAGGATGTCAGAAAAAAAGTCAGGGTAAATCCAAGGAGGAGAAAGAACCAGGGATCGTATGGCTGATAGTTTTTGACGTAGGCAGGGGTTGATAAAAATCTGAGTTGAAGACGGAGGGGTGGGATCTCAATCTCCTTTTCAAAAAAGAAGCGGGAGATCGTCCCTTGTGTGTCTGCCTTGACGTCTCCTCCCCTATCGATGGTGAAGAGGAACTTTTTCTGTTCGGTCAAGTCGAGAAATTCAATGATATTTCCCATTGGTTTGAATGGTGAAAGGGCCAAGAGTGCCAACTGGGGCAGGTGAATTGTTTCTTTCACGAATCCTGACAATTTTCCGGAGTCTTTTTGAAAAACAGGGAGGTAAAGACAAAGAAAGGTCTCCTGAGCGGTCGCCATGACATCCCCCTTTTGTGGTAATTTCTCCATGACCTTCCAGGGGAGGAAGGGGATGGTTCCTTTTTGAGTCGATACGGAGAGGGGAAGCCACTCCACGGTGACGACATATGGGCGACGAGCGATCAGCCTTTTTTTGAGATTCTCAATCTCAAAGGAATCTCCCTCGGCCTCGCTTGATTGAAGGTCGTTCTTGTAGCTGTCGATCTCCCTTTGAATCGTTTCGATTCTTTCCCTCGCGAGTTCCTCGAATTTTTTTTGGAGGCGGCCGGTCCGGAATTCGAGGGCAGTAAAAAAAACGGTAAAGGTTGTTGCAAGACCGATCAATCCGATCAAAAGAATTGTTCGGAAATTCTTTAATTCCGCAATAAGGCTTTTGAGGGAAGACATACTTGCCTCCGGAGTCGATGCTTCATATTTGTCCCTCTAAACCTGCGTGGAAATGGTAAAAGATTAAGAGATAAGTTACAAGAAAACTTTCTGATTTTTGTAATCCAGTAGTGTACATAGCTCCTAAAACAACTTTTTCAATTTTTCTCCCACATCGGCCGGTTTTGGTGCCGCCTCTTGGGCTTTTTTCTTCGCCTCTTCTTCCGCGCGTGACTGGGCTGCCGCTGCCTCTTGTTTGGCGCGATCTGCAGCTGCCTTTGCCTTCTCTTCAGCGACCTTCTTGGCTTTATCGGCCTCTTCGGCGGCGCGGCGCTTCAGTTCATCAGTGGCGGCCGAGGAGACCGCCTTCGCGACCATCTCATTGACATAGGCGAAGTCAGGCGAGATCGTCGGGCTCTTCAGTTCACCGGAAATCTTGAACGGAATTAAGAAACGCCCTTCCGAATCGGTGACGTAGGGACGGACCTTTTCGTTTGTGATCCACGCCTCCGTGGCCGGCTTCGAGAGGATATATTTCCCGGCGAGGTCGAGTTTGAGATCGAGATCCATGTTCCCACCCATCTCAATCTGGTTCTCCGTGTGAGTCAGATCAAATTTGGAGATCTGGATCTTCCCATCCTGAATCGTCATGTTCATCGCAAGATGTTGGTAGGGGGTGCTCTGCAGATTTTGCACAAAACCGGGCTGACCAAATTTCCCTCCGGAAATTTGGCCAAGTTTGTCCATTCCGCTTAATAAATTTTCCGAGAAGATTGCTGGCCCAAGATTAACCGCCTTCAGCTCGCCGTCATTCAAGGCGAGGCCGATGGTGCCGGAGACTGTCTTTTTGATCTCTTCCGGTTTGGTTCCGGATCCTTTCAGAACAACATCGACATTCCCCTTCCCGGTTAACACATCAGGCAATGAAGCGACTTGTGTGAGCGCCATGTCGATATTCATCCCCTCGACCTTCAGTGTCGAATCCCACCCCATCTGCTTCGGGTTTTTCATATCAACGACGGCAGTCCCTGAAAATCTCCCCTCGAAGAGGGTGAAGGCGAGCTCTTTCAGATTCGCGACTTGATTCGCGAAGGAAAAAGAGCTTGTGAGTGAGGTCAGTGTAAATTTTTCATAACTCAGCTTTTCCGAAGAGAGGTTTCCGGAGATCGCGACGTCCGGTTTTGGTTTTGTGGGGCCTGCGGCCGACAGACCGAGCTGGAGGGATCCGTCCACATTCAATGCCTTGTTCGCGGGTGAGAGGCCGATCAATTCCTTCAGATTGAGTGGATTGGTTTTTAAGTTGATCGCGACTTCTTGTGTTCCTGTCATTCCGAGACTTCCGTCTCCTGTGAGCGCTGCAGAAAGGAGGTGGAAGGCGAGTGTCTGAATCGTCACCTTTTCCGGCGTGTAGTTCACCGCAATGGAGGCATCGAGTGTCGAACCGGCCGGTTTTGAAAAAAGAGGGCCGTAGACGATCGATGCCTGTTTGAGATCGAGCGATGTCTTCAAGTCGATATTCTTCGGGGTTCCTTTCGCTGAGACATCGAGTGTGAGAGAGCCCTCGAACTTGGTCCCCGGTGGGAGAGATTTTTTGGCATCGGGGACAAGCGAGTAGACCGAATTCATGGCGAAGGCAGGTGCGGAGAGTGTCGCATCGACCTTTTGTTCCTTTTCGAAATCTTCCACGACGAGATTCATCAGGATCGGAGAGCCGGCAACAGTCAATTTTCCATCCTTGAGCGTTGCATTCTTCTTGACCTGATCGACAGCGACCTCGGCCTGAAAGGCCAAGTTTTCTTTTTCCTGGTCAAAGAGTCTCATGCCGAGATCGATCCCGATCGGCTTGCTCGTGTCGGTCAGGACCGCATTCGTAATCCGAAGTCGAAAGCCGCCAACCTTTAGCGGTGGTTTTTGGGCGACACGATCGTCAAAGAGTAGTGATCCCTCTTTTATGCTGATCTCCTCGATGATCAGCTCCGCAGGGAGTTGTGGGGGGGCTTTTTTGACCTCCTCAGTCGGTTTCGGTTCCGGTGGTGGTGCTTCTACAGGGGGACCCGGGGCCGTCTCCTTTTTCTTGATCAGGGCATCAATATTTGAGCCTTCTGCTGTTTTGATAAACTGGATTTCAGGTTGATTCAGGAGGAGGGTGACGATGATCTTTTTCTTGAGAATGCTTTTCAGATGGATCTTGAAATCAAGTTCCCCCAGTTTGACCACAGGAGAGTCTTTGAAGGGAGAGTCGGGGAGATTCGTGACCGCCAATTTTTCAAGCCGAAGTCCGATAAAAGGGAAAAGCTTGAGTCCGATTCGATCGAGATGGACCTTGCCATTAATATTCTCCTCGACCTTCTGGATGATCGGATCCTTGAAGTGATTCACGTCGATCACAAAGGGAAGGATCACGATAGTGGCGATCAAGAGGAAGAGAGTCCCTCCGACGATCATTCCGATTTTTTTAATTCGTTTCATTGAGACCTCCCCATTTAGATGTGAGAGGAATCGTTATACCGTCATTTTTTTGTTAGAAAAGGGTTTTTTTATACCCCCTTTATTCTTTCCAATCAAAAAAAGATGAATGATATCAGTCTATTAATTTTCTATTTTTCTGGAATGAATCTTGCTGGGTTTAGGGGTGGGAAACTAAAAAACTAATGGTTGGGGCAGGGAGGGCAGTCATGGGATCCATTAAAATTAAAATCTTGGTTTTGATGATCGTTTCTTTCTTCTTTATATCCCCCCTCTTCTGGACGCAATTCGGATGTGGAAGTGCCACGAGAGGTGCCACGGAAACGACCGATGCTGCGGCACCCACCGTCAATCTCACCGGAACGATCTCCGCCCCTGCAACCTCGGCATCAGCGCTTTCAACGCTTGGGATAAAGTATGCGGCGTCGGACACGCCGTCAGCGGCGGTCGGGATGACCTGTGAGGCGTTTACATTGGAGGGGGAAGATCTGGGGGAGGTGACGGTTGATGCAAACGGGGCCTATACATTGGCCGCCGTGGTTTCTTCTTTAAAACCGACGGATGCGACTTCTACGAGCTGGAAGGCGCGATTTTATATCAAGTGTACCGATTCGACAGGGAAGTTCGATATCCGGAACTACTGCGAGACGACGGTCGAGGAGGGGACGACGACCTCGATCACCTGTGATGCCGATACCGAGACGACACTGACTGTGGCCGATCTTTTATCCAAGTCAGGGTGTCAGATTGGGGCATCGTGTGCGATGGAGGGGATCGATCCACTCTGTTATGTGGAATTGCAGAAGAAGACTTATAAGGATGCGAATCCGACGACCGGGACTGGGGTTCAGGATGATGTCGGTGCGGTGAAGGAGGTGGCGAGGCAGTGTATGGCGGCGACAACCCCTGGAGCGCTCGGTTTCGCCTCAGCGGAGGCGATGATGGCGGCAGCGCAAGCTGGGAGTCTGACGGGGGATCAGTTGACGACATGCGGTGTTGGTTCGGATATTTCTTCAAAATATTCAACTGGTGCGACAGCAGCCTCGACGCTTCGGGACATTTTTTATACGAACATTGCGGGGGGATCAGGAAAGTCAGCGAGCCTGACCCTGGAGATCAAGGCGATTTCGGAGGGGGAGACGGGATCGGCCTGTGAGTTATGCAAGAAGAATCCGACGTATACCTCGAAACTCGCAGCGATCTACGCGAATGCGAAGGATGGCTCTGAGCTCGAGACGATGAAGAAGACGACAAATTTGGACAAGACGCTTCTCGCGACGCTGTCTCAGTACTGTCCTTCCGGGAGTTGTGATCTTTCGAAGTTTAAACCGGAGGCGTTGGTCGGGACATTAGCAGGGTGCGGGATGGACCCGCTGGCGTGTGGTTTTGTCGATGCGAATGGGACGTTACAGAATGTGTTTGATAAGATGAAGAGTACGCTTGATGCGATCGGGGGGACGACTGATGCTGGCAAGTTAAGAAGTTTGGGGGAGTCGTGGGGAGATACGTTCAAGGACAAGGGGATTGGGACAGCGGCCGGGAGTGCTGAGGCGATCAGTCGAACCAATACCTTGTTTGATGCAAACATCGGGTCTCAAGGGGCGGCCTACGATCCGACGAAGGCCGATGCCACATTTACGAGTAATCTGGCCACGATCACGGCGACCGGGACAAGCACGGTCGACACCTGTCTCAGTACCGCGACGACGGATGCGACAAGGCTTGCCTGCTATTCGACTGGGACAACGACGGCAACAACCACCACCAGTAAGGCAAATGCTGAGACCTGTACCGCCAACTTAGAGTGCAGCTCCAGCTATTGCGGTGGAACAACTTCAGCGCGACGCTGTACTCCGCTCGGTCAAGGTCAGGTTGCTGAAGTTTGTTCTGTTGCTGCACAGTGCAGTTTAGGGATCTGCACCGCAGGTGCCTGTGCCTCGAATAATCTGCCAAGCTCCTTTACTTTGACGACCGGCTCTCTAACAGCCAATACCTGTGCTGCCACAGCGAATAGCATGGCGATGCAATTTACAACCATTACCCAAGCGGATAACTCATGGTCCTCCGGTGGTTATTCCGGGCCTAAATCGGGGAATACCTTTAGCGGGACAACAAGCAGTACGACGACAACGGCTGGCTGTACCTTCGCATCGGCCAATACAGTGACGGGTGCCCTATCACCTTTCGGATGCAGCGGCTTTACGATTACGATGACGGTTCAATCAGGAACCTGCACGAATATGGTTGGAAGCAACACAGTCGGGGCGAGCTGTGTTCAGACGTTTGGGAATGCGAGCTGTGCGACGCCCTGATCCTTCGACTAGTTCGACAGGCTCACAGCAGGCAGGTTCAGGACTAGTTATTTTCGGCGCCGTTAGAGATCCAATCACGAATCGCCTGAGTCTCGCTCGAAGAAAGAGGTGAGCTTCCTCGTGGCATTCGTGTCCCGGCATTCCCTTCAATCTTCTTCACGAGGTAACTATTGTCAGGCTCACCCGGTTTCACCCGAAGTTGGGATGAGTCTTCTGTGCTGGTGACATTGACCAGATTCGAAAAGGAATTCCCGTCGGTCAAGATAAGCCCTGCAGAGGCGCTTCCGTCACTATGACAGCCGGAAGTGGCGCAGGTCGGCGTGAAGATGTTGGTCTGGATGCTGGAAAGGGTGGCTGAAAGGGTTGATCCGCCCCCCGCAGTGCCTGGGTCGGTAGGCGTCAAATCGTCTTCTGCCTCATCTCCGCCGCAGGCGAGAAACATGAGCCAAAGAAATAATATCAGGAGAATTTTTATTTTTTTAAATCCCCCCAACCCCCCTTTGACAAAGGGGGGCAAGGGGGGATTTTGTCTAAAAAAATGCATGAAATATCCCCATAATCTGATCATCCCCAAGTGCCCCATTACCAAGTCGCATCCGATACAACAAATCTACCTCCAGAAACGGGATCGGAAAAATCTCCAACCCTCCGCTAACCCGATGATGAAGCCCCGATCCTCTCAAATTATCATCGATCGCATCATAAGCCCCCTTCAGAAACAGCCCTTGCGTCAGCTCATAGTCAATCTCACCATAACCGACATAAACGGTTCGTGAGAGATTAACGACGTTTGTCCGGACCCTTTGGAGATCAATCTCACCGAGGATCGCGAATTTCCAAAGATGAAGGGCGGAATGAATCCCACCGGAGAGTGTTCGGGAGACCAGACTGTCGTTGTAGAAAAAGGAACCACCGGCCCTGAAAATTTTTCGATGCCATTCGGAAAACCAGGTGAATGCCTTCTTGCCATTGTCGTCACCGGCACCACCACCGACACCATTGGTGACAGCGAGCGCCAACCGGAACGGTCCCGGCTCTGCTCCCACTTCGACACCGAGGTCCTGGCCAGCAAAGGTAAACCCAAGATCGCTTCGGATAAAAGAGCTGTCATCGGGGAGTCGAAGGCCGTACGGGAGATTGATCCGTCCCGCTTTCAGCCAGAGTTTTGTCGGGATGTCGTGGTCTGAGATCATCCCATTATGGATCATCCCGTAGATCTCGCGGCTCGTGAGGTTTGCGAGATCGGTATCGGTGTAGAAGGTAAAATATTTGATCGGGTCGGCTCGAAGATAAAGGGCCCCCCAGGGAATCGTGATGTTATTGGCACGCGGCGTTTCGATGGTCGATAGGTGCTGAAGCCGGATGTCGCCACCGATCCCGATATATGGATTGATCTGACCCTTGAATTTATTATCGAAAAGGTGAGCTGTTTTTTTGAGGGCAAACTCGCTATAAAGCCCAACCCCATGCGAGCTCCTCATCCCCCCACCGGTCGGATTGATGTGGCAATGACTGCATTGCGTGTTCGCGATGACGGCGAAGTAGGGAACCGCCTCGGCATTCTTGATTGAAAAGGTCAGGGCAATAAAAAAAAGAAGAAGTTCCCCTCCCCGAGTTATCCGATTCATGGATCGGTTGATAATGTTTTTTTGGAGAGTAGGCCAGAAAAAAAGCAGATTGACAAAACGACTCGAGAAGCTCACGATAGACCTGAATTCTAGTCGACCAGAATTGAGGACTTATGAAGACACTGTCACTTTCTGAAGTTAAAATGAAACTGAGTGAACTCGTTGATCAGGTCAAAGGACGTGATGAAGTGGTGACGATTACCAAAAATGGCAAGGTGGCGGCCGTTATTGTGAGCGGTGATGAGTATGAGAGCTGGCAGGAAACCCAGGCGATACGCGCCAACAAGCCTTTTATGAAGGAGATTCGCAGGGGACTCAAGGCCTTAAAGAAGGTCAAGAAGACCTATAGTGTTGAGGAATTATTCCGTTCTACTCACTCCTAAGTCTCTATGTTACTTCATCGTCGACTTCGCATTCCTCCAGAAGTGGTTTCCTTGATTGCCCATCTTCCTCCTTCTCTCAAACAAAAGGTGAGGGGTGGTCTCGAGGCCCTTGTAGACAATCCTCATGAGGGGAAACCACTTCATGCGGAGCTTGAGGGGCTCTGGAGTCTTCGGGTCGGACGATTTCGGATTATTTATCGATTACCAGAATCGACGGTTATTGATATTGTGACCATCGGGCCGCGAGAGACAATCTATCAGGAATTGACCGGCCGCAGATAAAAGTTCACGAACTCCTTGAATCCTTCACTATCATCCCCTATAGAGCAATTATGGTAAGCAATAAGTATCATAAGCGAGCGTCGAATTCACTTCGCGCGAGCGAATACATGTGGGGGGTGGCGGGGGGGAAGTCGACGTAGTCGCCCCCCGATATTATGATTCAAGCAACGCAAATCAGAGCTGGGATGATTATTCTCTATGAGGGAGAGCTCTGCCGTGTCTTGACGATTCAACATTTAACCCAGGGAAATAAGCGCGGGAAGATGCAAGTCGAGATGAAGCGACTGAAAGATGGGATTAAACTTAATTACCGCTATCGTTCTGAGGATTCTGTGGAGAAGGCGACACTCGAGGCGAAGGAGATGGAGTATCTCTATCAAGAGGGAGACCATCATGTCTTTATGGATTCGGTCAATTATGAACAGTCTTCGCTTTCTGCCGAGATACTCGGTTCTGCTGTCCATTATCTCCAGCCCAATACAAAGGTGACCGTCGATTTCTACGATGACTCCCCTGTTGGGATCGAGATCCCTGCGACAATGGATCTCAAGGTTGTCGATACCGACCCTCCGGTCAAGGGGGCGACCGCCGCCGCTTCCTATAAACCAGCCAAGCTCGAGAATGGTCTCACCGTCAAGGTTCCCCCATTTGTGAAGACAGGGGATGTTGTGCGAGTGGATACCGGAACTGACGAGTACCTCGAGAGGGTGTGATCACTGTCAAAAACCTAACAAAAACGGGTTTTTTCGAACCCCTTTCCTATCAGGGTGTTCTGTTATCACTCTGATTTATAATGGTTTTTTTAAGAGGAATCTTGGCATGCCTATTGCTTCTTTATAATGACCGATGTTCCTGTCGTTGTTTCGAGTCTTAACATTTTTGACCCTCGTGGGTGTTGTATACTCCTCTGCATTTAACGGGATTTGGGGATGTGGTGGTGTGGCGGAGACCTCTTCAGAGGAGGGGACGACGACGACCGATGCGGCGAAGTCGACGGTGAGTGTAACCGGGACGGTGACGATTCCTTCCAGTTCCTCTTCGGCATTGGTGGCAGGACTCGTGATGAAGAATGCAACAGCCGACAGTGCCGGTTCGGGTCTCACCGGCGAGGTGTTTACACTGGAGGGGGAGGATCTGGGGGATGCGACGACCGATACGAGCGGGAATTACACACTGGCGGCGGTGCTGGAGGATTTGAAACCGACGGATGCGACGACAACGAGCTGGAAGGCGAGGTTTTATATAAAGTTTACCGATGAGGCGGGTAAGTACGACATCCGGAACTACTGTGAGGCCTCTGTAGAAGAAGGAACCACGACATCAATCGCCTGCCATGCGACGCCCGAGACGACATTGACGACATTGGATCTGTTGACGAAATCGGGGTGTGTCATGGGGGCCTCGTGCGCAATGGAGGGAATCGATCCGTTGTGTTTTGTGGCG